>VGXB01000045.1 GCA_016873515.1 Nitrospira sp. | reverse complement strand
ACCTGGCGGACCGGTCTCTGCGCGTGATTGCCGACCATTTGCGCGCGATCACATTTTTAATGACTGATGGTGTGTTGCCGTCGAATGAAGGGCGCGGGTATGTGCTTCGTCGCATTCTCCGCCGTGCTGCGCGCCATGGTCGCCTGCTTGGTATCGTCGAGCCATTTCTGCACGAGCTCAGTGCCACAGTTGTAGAACAGATGGGCAGTGCCTATCCGGAATTGCATATAACGGCAGGCACAGTCGCCGAGGCGACAAGGGGAGAAGAAGAACGATTCATCGCAACGCTCGACCAGGGGTTGCCAATTTTGAACGAACTGATCCAGAAAACCAGAGCAGCTGGCCAAACAATCTTGGGGGGAAGTGACGTCTTCAAACTCTATGATACGTACGGCTTTCCGATCGATTTGATCACCGAGTCCTGTCGGGAACAGGCTATGACGGTTGATGAGCCTGGATTTAATGTGGCAATTGAAGAACAGCGGAATCGCGCCAGGAAGACCGGTGGATTCGAACAAGAGACTGCCAGGCCGGCAGTGGCGGAGTTGGTCAAGCGAATCGGTACCTCGGCATTCGTCGGGTATGAACGACTAGAAAACGACAGCGTGTTGCGCGCGATTTTAAGAGACGAACAATTGGTCAAAGAAGCGATGGAAGGGGACACGGTCGAAGTGGCGCTGGACAGCACCTCGTTTTATGCGGAAGGTGGGGGGCAGGTAGGAGATCAGGGAACATTGGTGGGGCCTGAGGGTGTGGTCGATATCAAAGAAACAACCAGGTCGGCACCGATGCTAATCCTGCACAAGGGAATCGTCCGTCAAGGGCGTATTCGCGAAGGTGAACAGGTGCATGTGACAGTGCATGCTTCTCTGCGCCAGGATACAGCCAGAAATCATACGGCGACGCACTTGGTCCATGCGGCGCTCCGCGACTTGCTGGGCCCTCACGTGAAACAGTATGGATCGTTGGTTGGGCCGAATCGTTTGCGGTTTGATTTCGCTCATTTTCGTCCGCTTTCGACCCGTGACATCGACGATATCGAATCGACCGTGAACGAGGAGATCCGCAAGAATGAGACGGTGCGTACCGAGGTCATGACGATTCAGGATGCAGTGGCGAAGGGTGCCCTGGCGTTCTTTGGCGATAAGTATGGGGAACAGGTCAGAGTGGTGACGGTCGAGTCGTTCAGCAAGGAGCTCTGCGGCGGCACCCATTGCCGCCAAACTGGTGAGATCGGACTGTTTCGCATTGTGTCCGAAGGAGGGGTGGCCGCTGGTGTGCGCCGGATCGAAGCTCAAACCGGCAGCGGTGCCTACGCGCTCATGAAGAAACTGGAAACCGATGTTCGTGAGCTGTCGCACCTACTGAAGGGCGGACAATCAGAATTGGTTGCCAAAACCAGAAAACTGATGACCCAGCTCAAAGATAAGGAGCGGGATCTGGAAGGGCTGAAGTTGAAAATGGCGAGTGGTGCGTCGGTCGCTTCGACTGCCCGGATGATTGCGGGAGTGCCGGTCCACGTGCAACGGACTGATGGGTTGGATGCGAATGAGATGCGGGCCCTGGCGGATCAGGTTCGAGATAAGCTAAAGAGTGGCGTCGTTGCACTGGGGGCGGTGACCGGAGACGCCAAGGTGTCATTATTGGTCGTGGTCACGAAAGATCTGACGGGTCGCCTGAAGGCCGGCGATCTTATCAAGAGCATGGCGGCCGAGGTGGGAGGGACCGGTGGCGGCCGACCCGAGATGGCCCAGGCCGGCGGCAAGGACGCGGACAAACTCGACACTGTGCTGGAAAAAGTTTTTAGCCTAGTCGAAGGTACCCTCCAGCGGTAAAATTATGGCTAATCGAATTCTTGCACTTGATTACGGCACCAGGCGGATCGGTGTCGCGATCAGCGATGAATTAGGCTGGATAGCACAGCCGCTTGAAACATTTGAGCGTCGAACGCTCGAGCAGGATATCGCCTATATTGCGGCTCTGATTCGATCGAACGAGGTTGCTCAAGTCGTCCTGGGGTTACCCCTTCAACTCGATGGCCGTCAAGGGCTGGCGGTTGAAGCGATGCGGGAATTCGCAGCGAAACTGGAAGCATGTTTGCCGGTACCGCTCATTCTGTGGGATGAACGGATGACGACGAAAGCAGCGGAAGATCTGCTGATTGCTGCCGACGTCAGTCGGAAAAAACGCAAGGGCGTGGTGGATCGGATTGCCGCCGCCATACTGCTCCAGAGTTACTTAGCAGCAAAGACGCCAGACTCGTCACGGGATTCGAACAACCAAGCTGATGACGAGACAAACACCCACGCAGAACTCAGTGCCATCGACGAGCCTCCGCATGAAACTACGTATCGTACTTATCATACTCGTCGTCGCCGTGGCCGGCGGTCTGGCCTGGTATCAGACGATTCGATGGGCTGAAACGCCGCTGTCCGTTGAAGCCGAGCAGCCTCCCTCCAAAATCGTGGTGATCCCGGAAGGAGCTGCGTTTCAGCGGATTGCCGCCCTGCTTGAGGAAGAACAGATCATCAAGAGCCGCTCCGCCTTTTTGTGGCTGGGGAAATCGCAGGACGCCGAGCGCAAGATCACTCCCGGCGAATATGAACTGCATGCGGCCATGCTTCCAGCTGATATCCTCTCCAAGCTGGTGACCGGCCGTGTCGTCCTGCATGATGTGACGATTCCGGAAGGATACACGATCAACCAAATCGCCGACGCATTTGCCGATCAGCGAATCACCGACAAGACAGAGCTTGCCAGGCTGGCCCACGACAAATCCTTCATGAAGACCCTGGGAATTTCAGCTGATAGTTTGGAGGGTTACCTCTTTCCAGACACCTACCGATTCCCACGGCCCACTGCCGCAAAGGCCGTCCTTAAAACGATGGTTGATCAACTCAGCCACGTCGTGACGGCTGAATGGCGGGCGCGGGCTAAGGAGTTGAATCTGACGATGCATCAGGTGCTGACATTGGCGTCGGTGATTGAGAAAGAAACCAGCTTGGGTGAGGAGCGCCCCCATATTGCGTCCGTATTTCACAACCGGCTGAAGAAACAAATTCCTCTGCAAAGTGATCCAACCGTCATCTATGGGCTACCAAACTTCGACGGCAATCTGCGCAAGAAAGATCTCTCACATACGACCCCCTACAATACCTATCGATGGGCAGGTTTGCCGCCAGGTCCAATTGCGAGCCCTGGTGCGCAATCGATTCGCGCCGCACTGTATCCGACAGCGACGCAGGACTTATATTTCGTCTCAAGGAATGACGGAACACATCAGTTCTCCACGACGTTGACCGAACACAATAAGGCGGTGGAGAAGTATCAGAAACGGCCCTTTCGACGCGAGAATCGCTCTCGGACATTATTCGTTCCTGCGACGAACCAACTTGCCGGGTGAGAAGGAGTGCCTGCACTATGTCGGAATGGAATCTACCGGATCTCATGGATCACACTGTGCTCAAACCTGATGCCACGAGAGCAGACGTTCTCCAATTATGCCACGACGCCCTACAACACGGCTTCACGGTGATTTTTATTCCCCCATGTTATGTGGACGAAGCTGTGGCGGTGGTCGCCAGCTCGGTGATTCGAGTGGGAATTCCGATCGGGTTTCCGTTGGGCGGCCATACAACGAAAACCAAAGTCACCGAATCGGTCGAGGCCGTTGCCAGGGGCGCTCAGGTGCTCGATATGGTCATCAACGTCAGCCGATTGAAGTCTGGTGACCATGACCTGGTACGGCAGGATATTGCGGAGGTCGTATGTGCAACGCCATCCGCAGAACATAAAGTAATTCTTGAAACCTGCTACTTGACGCAGCAGGAAAAGTTAACGGCCTGCCAGCTTGTTGTGGAAGCAGGCGCTGACTATGTGAAGACGTCGACGGGGTTCAGCGCTGCCGGTGCAACGGCGGATGACGTGCGGCTGCTGAAAGCTGCAGTTACGGGGCGCGCGAAAGTCAAAGCGTCGGGAGGAATCAGAGATTGGAAGACGGCGCTCGCAATGCTGGAGGCAGGCGCTGATCGAATCGGCACAAGCGCAAGCCTGAAGATCCTCGCCGAATGGACGGCTTCACAGGGCGGGTGATAACACACTCATGATCAATCGTGTGTTTGTGTTCGTGATTGATTGATTCGGCGTTGGTCCGTGAGAGTTCGATCGGCAATTGCTGCTGCGCATCGATAAATTGCGTACTGGAGTTCTCGTCATCTTGCTGGGCAACTATAGGTGGGATCTCTCCAAACTGGACAAATTGCCGCCACGAGAATTTGTCCCGCTTCTCGTGACCGAGCCGACTCTGCCGCACGGAGTTGATTTAGGTGATCGAGGCAGTGCCGCCAATCTGAGGCAAACCGTGGCCGAAGAACTGCGCGCCGAGCGCTTGCCGGTCGGAAAGAGCTTTGAAGACACGCTTTGGCTCGAATGAACAATGTCGTACGAAACTCGCATGAAACAACTCGGCCTCACGCTTCCGACGGTTCCCATGCCTGTCGCGAATTATGTGCCGGTGGTGCGTGTTGGCGATCTACTGTTCCTCTCAGGCGTCCTACCCTCTCGTGATGGGCAGCTCACCGTAACTGGAAAACTCGGCGGCGATTTGTCTGTAGAACAAGGAGTTGACGCGGCAAAGACAGCGGCGCTGAATGCGCTGGCAATCGTCAAATTCGAGCTGGGCTCGTTGGATTGTGTGAAACGGATTGTGAAAATGATTGGTCATATTGCTTCGGCTCCCGGCTTCACCGAACAACCGCAGGTCTTAAACGGTGCGTCTGATCTCTTCGTGGAGATTTTTGGTGAAGCCGGTCGGCACGCGCGAGTTGCTGTCGGCGCCGCTGAGCTCCCCCGCCGAGCACCGGTGGAAATCGAGTTGATCGTGCAAGTGGAGTCATAGCTCCTCTTCAGTTTCTCTTTTCCTCACCTCACGAGCTATCACGACCCGATGCTTCTCCTGCCTTGACTTTCAAAAAAATCGATCGTTATAGTCCAGCGAAGACACTTGAATCGGACGGTAGCGCGACAAACGAATGTACGCCGTCGTCCCTATGCATTTCGGAAAGGATGTTATGAAGATAGTTGGGGTAGTGATGTCCTACGTTATCTTTCTTGTCAGTCTCGCACCCCAGGCTCAAGCAAGGCCTCACGCAATCGAAGTATCCGCGTCATCGCTGTCACCCGGTGCTACGCTGTCGCTGAGCGGAACCGGATTCGGGGTTTTCCAATCGGTCCATGCCAATAGAGTGACCGTGAATGGGGTTGCCGCGTTGATCCAACGATGGGATCCTGGCCTGATTGAAATCAAGGTGCCTTTCAAGGCCACCACGGGGCCGGTGGAAATCGTCGCGGGTAAAAAAAAGATACGGGCCGGCGCTATTACGATCGTGGCACCTCAAATCGATGCCCTCATCCCAGCGGAAATTGAGCGGGGTGCGATACTGCGCATTACGGGTAAACATTTTGGAACGACGGCGGGTGCGCGTGACCCCAATACGATGTTTGGGGTCAATGATGTTGTGATCGGAGGAATCGTCACCAGACCCAAACGCTGGAGGGACAATCAGATTGAGGTGGAAGTCCCAGCCAACGCACAGGCGGGTGACGTCATTGTGCGACTGGCGTCATCCGATCCGTTACCGGACGGCTCCTGCTGCGCGCCAGTCGAATATAGAAAGAGCAATGCTGTTCCACTGGCGTTAATTCCGGCAGTCCGGGTCGATCCGATCAGCGGGCCGGTAGGGACAAAAGTGGTGCTATTCGGGAAGGAATTTGGTGTCGTCAGAAATCCAAACGACGCCGTCTTTATCGGAGACCGCCCGATGACAATCGCCCAGTGGAAAGACGACGTCATTGTCGTACATGTGCCGCTTGGCGCAGAGTCAGGCTCCCTGGTGCTTCAAAACGGAATGCGCCGCCGGACAGTAGCCCAATTCACCGTCCATGTTCCAAAGGTGGCAACGATCAGCCCCCTGCAAGCCCCCATTGGCACATTACTCCGTATCAACGGCGAACACTTCGGAGCCTATTCCGAAAGCGGTGCGACCCCGTATAACTTTATGGATTTCAATACGGGCAACAACCGCGTGGACATCGGTGGCGTGCCGGCCATCATCTACCGGTGGAACGACAATCGGATCGATGTCTGGGTGCCCTATAGTGCAAAGAGTGGGAAAGTGATAATTTATCGTGGTGCGAATCGTCCAAACGCGGACGGGCTGTGTTGCGCTGAACAGAGCGCCATCGCCACCGAAGCCGGCGAGTTTACCGTCGTCACACCGGTCATCGAGTCGTATTCGCCAACATCGGCCGGGTTGGACGACCTTGTGACAATCAAGGGCGCTGGCTTCGGTGTATTTCTCAAAACCGCTGAACATACGGATCTGGGGTTGAGCCAAAAATCCTATAAGCGTAGGACGGATCTTGAAATCAACGAATCGGATGATGCTGCGACCGTCGTGACCAACGTTTCGCGAACAGAAGTGTTATTCAATGGCGCGGCGGCAATAGTGCAATCCTGGACCGATTCAGAGATCATCGTTAGAGTTCCTCATCGCAACCTCTATGGCATCGGAAAGCGTGGAGAGTTTTTCGATAACCTGGCGACGGGGCCACTGGTCGTTCGCCGTGGTTCGTGGGACGTGCTTCCCGACGGGACCTGTTGTTTGCCGAAACAGTGGCACACGATCGAAGCCGGACCATTCACAATCGAGGCCAAAGGCTTGCCCGACTCCGGATATTTCAATTCCAATCGACCAGACGCCAATACCAACCAATGAAACGGTGGATGCGTCTAGCCTTGCTCATAGGCCTCGCCGTGGCTGTTTCCGGTGTGGACTTATGGGCGGGGAACCCAGTTCTTTCCGCTGAACCGCAACAACCAAAGACTGAAGCAACGCTCTTGGGACTTCAGTTCCGTACCCCACAGCGTGGTTGGGCCGTCGGGTCTGGCGGAACCATCCTCAAGACCGTCAATGGCGGCAAGGGTTGGAAGAAAGTCGTCAGCGGGACATCTGTCCTCTTGACCAATGTTCTTTTTATCGACGGAAAGCGGGGTTGGGTGATTGGATCGAACGGAACGCTGCGGATCAGTACAGACGGAGGAGATTCCTGGAGACCGGTCAGTGTGGGTACCGAAGTGCCGCTTTATGGGATTTCGTTTCCAACGCCCGCACATGGGTGGATCGTGGGCGGTAACGGCATGATTCTGCACACGCACGACGGCGGAACCTCCTGGCATGAACAGTCCAGCCATACGAACGCGACGCTCTATGCCGTAGCGTTCAGCTCTGAACAACATGGTGTCGCGGTGGGCGCGGTCGGGACTACACTCGTCACGCTCGACGGAGGCACGACGTGGACCGCGCACGGTTTCCTCGGCGGGGTGACGCTGTTCGGTTTCGAATGGTCCGACTCCATGATTGGATGGGCCGTCGGCAACGCGGGAGCACTCTTTCAGACCACTGACGGCGGTCTCCATTGGACGGATCGCACGATACCATGCCTGCAGACCTGCACCAAACCGATTGACCTCTTGCGCGTCCGCTTCACTAGTCCACAAACCGGATGGATCGTCGGGGAACGGGGCATAGTATATCGTACCAACGATGCAGGATTTACCTGGCAGGAGTTACGCTCGATCACCGACGTTTCGCTCTTCGGTTTCTCATTTTCCGATGCCTCCCACGCGTGGGCTAGCGGAGAGCGTGGGACCATCATCGAGCTGAAACCAAACCGGTAAACGAGAAAGAATTGTATCCGGCCGTCAAGCGCTCGATGAGCAGACAGATGACCTTGATATCAGACCAACCAATCATCGTGAAAACGTGAGGGAACAGCCAATCAGGCTTCAGCCTCTTCTTTACCTTCCCAGAGGACTAAGATCACACCGGTTATGGCCCACGCTGCGGTGATCAGCCATAAGACGCTGAACGACGTATCCGCGGCTAGAAAAACCAGCTCAAAAATCAGTCCAGCAATCATCAACATAACCAGCCCGATCCAGTTATACCAACGAAGGCCCATTGGATTGCCTCCTTTGGTTGATGGTGTCCTTGACTCTGTAGAGCGGATTATAGTCCTTCTTCGACAGAAATGGCTAAGTGGAGAGATGTCTAGGTACAACATCTTGTATGATTGAGTAGTCCGATTGACTGGAATATACCTGTAGGCGGTGGATGAGTGGCAGCCGTAACGTCTGATTAAGGCGTTGTCTCGTGTGAGGCGGGAGGGGGTGACGCTCCGTGGCGAGCAATTGCTCCTCTCCCCATGTAATTGTCTCGCCTTCACTGGATAAGGTCTTAGCCAGATCCGGTAGTGGGAGACTGACCTTCACGCCGATCCCCACAGAAGATGTGCGATGGCACAGGGTCGAGCATCTCTTAAATGAAAGATTAGTCAGACGACCCTCTCCTACGCATAACTCCCATCCAAAGATAACAGGATAACGCATGCGGTATTGCAGATAGGTCCGGCGATAAGATGGACTTGTCATCGCGCCTTTCTTGCGATGAGATTCTAGTGAGACTGACATCAGCGCAGTATCCTACCTTTTGAGGAAAGATCGTGTAAGACTTCTCCACACCACGAGACAGGAAAGAACTGGGCCAACCATCGTATTCCTTCGAGAGTGAGGAGGACTACCGCTCAGAGACCAGCGGCTCTCTGTCATTTATGATGAAGGCCGTGGATCAACACTGAATATTGCCGAAAAGAAGCGTGGTTTCTTCTCATAAAACCCGCTAAGCTGCGCCAACTGGAGATGTTTTCATGCAGGAGGCACTTGGTTGGCAACGATTCCCATTATACGCACAAGTGCTCCTCGCCGTGATCTGTGGGACGACGCTTGGCCTGATCTTCGGGCAAGAATCCTATCTGAACGGCCTACGAAATGAGCAACTGGGCCAACTCGGGCTCTGGGTGGTCTGGATTCTGAAGACGCTAGCCGTTCCTCTCATCTTCTTCGCAATTATGGATTCGCTGATCCGGGCCAGTTTACCGCTGCGCCAGGGCGCAAAACTCATCACGATTTGCCTGATCAACGTTTCCGTAGCGATGATTATTGGCCTTACGATCATGAATCTCTGGGAGCCTGGAAAATCATGGCATGGCCATGTGGAGGACTTACTTCATGTGGTACCAAGCACGAGTAGCAAACCGGCCATCACTCCCTCGGAGCATCCGCTTGAAGATCTCCTGGCCTATATCCCGCGGACGATTGCAGACCCTTTTCGCAGTAACAACATCATCGGTGTCGTGCTATTGGCCCTTACACTTGGGCTGACGCTGCGAAGGGCTCGAAGCAAGATGGGCCAGGCCGGCGGACCTCTTGATTGCATGGCCTCCGCCATTGAGCGTATCTATGGGGGGATGGTCACCGTACTCTGGTGGGTAATTCTGACGGTGCCATTTGCCGTGTTTGGCGTTGTGGCCCACGTCGTCGGAAAATCGGGAATGGGGGTGTTCTCCGCACTCTGGATCTTTCTCATTGCCATGCTTCTGGGCTTGGCAATCCATGCGTTACTCTACTATCCCATGGTGGCGTGGGTCGTCGGAAAGAAGTCCCCCAAGGTCTACGTCGGTAAAGGGGCCGATGCCATCTTGACCGGCATATCCTGCAACAGCAGTCTGGCAACCGTGCCGATCACGTTACGCTGCCTTGAACGGATGCGCGTCTCGTCTCAGTCGGCGCGCCTTGCCGCTTGCGTCGGAACGAATCTCAACAACGATGGCATCACGCTCTACGAAGCCATGGCAGCACTGTTTCTGGCTCACGCACTCGGCTACGACTTGCCAATGTCCAAACAGATCGTGATTGTCGTGGCGTCCATCATTGCCGGCGCTGGTGTGGCCGGCATTCCAGAAGCGGGCATGATCGTGCTCCCGCTCGTTCTTGCAGCCGCTGAACTGCCAGATCACGTCATCCTCGCCGCCATTCCTTTGATCATGACCGTGGACTGGATCATCGCCAGAGCACGCTCCGGTGTGAACGTCATGAGCGACATGCTCGTTGCCATTCTGCTGGACGCCGGCACGACCGCTCCATCCGAGAAGCCTCTTTCATAGAAACAGGATAGTTTTGTGCCGACGATACAGTCCTCGATTGGCACAAAGCGGATTAAGCGCTCAGGACTCACGATCCAATACCCAGTCATCAAATGTGGGGATGCAAGACCTTAGGTAGCCCTTTTCGTTTCAGCCTCACCAATATTGACAGCATTTTTCCGGGTGATTAGCCTTAAAGATATCTTCCCTTGCAAGACTGTGTATCGATCTAGAAAGAATCTCAGGGAAAGTACCCCAAAGTAGTACTCTGGCATACGAGCCGAGGAACATCTCCTGCATTTTAGAATGTGTACCACCCAGTGAGTTCAGGAAACGTCCTCCTACTCTTGCATCTCATTCTCTTGCCACCTACAATAGAAATTCTTCTGTAACTCCTTGGCTTTTTAACTATTTCCGGTTCTTTCGACGGTAGACGAGAGAGGGGCTGATTCTCGATGAAAATAGAGTACTCGAAGGGTACGAGAGCTTCAAAAGAGCTCATGCTGCTGAATCGCCAGCAATTCGACGTCTCCAGCGGTCGGAAGATGAAGGTCCTGCTGATCTTCCCACCGGATTGGTTTCCCAGTGAACCCTATCTGAGCCTCCCTTCTTTGACTGCCGTCCTCCGACAGGCCGGCCATACGGTGATCCAAAAAGATATCAATCTCGAGATGTGGGACTGGTATTTCAGTGAGGACTTCCTCAAGAAAGTTCTGCGTCGAGTCCCGTGCCAATTGGACCGGCTACGCAAGCTCTCTACCAAACGGGAGTTGACTGAAGCCGAGAGGGATTTGCAGCTTGCGCTCTGCGATATAACGCATCGGAAGATCGAGGAGTTGATCGAAAAATCAGAGCAGGCCAAGGCTATTATCCGTGGAAAATTATTTTATGACATCAGCCAGTTAGAGTTTGCACTTCAAGTTTTACAAGAAGTTACGATGGTCATTTCGATGGCCTATGCGCCGGCGCGAATTTGTATGCCGCCGGCAGAAACAAATCTTTCCTACAAGGTTTTCGTCTCATCCGACATTATCGACGCGGTAAACGACGTCCAAGTCAATATCTACCGCGACGTCTTCGACCAGTTGGTCAAGCCGGTAATCGAAGCTGAACAGCCGGACGTAATCGGAATCTCGATCGTCCTTCAGCAGCAGATGTTCGCGACCATGACATTCTGTGCCCTCATCAAGCAGCACTTTCCACAGATCCATGTGACGATCGGTGGCAATACGGTGACACGCCTTCGCGATATGCTGCCGCAATCGCCGCTCTTTCAATACTTCGATAGCGCGGTGGTCTATGAAGGGGAGACGGCGTTTGTGCAGTTAGTCTCGGCCGTGGGAGCGAAACGCAGTCTGGCCGATGTCCCCAATACGATATATAAAGACGCCACCGGCATTCACGACTCTACGACGAGCTATGCCGAAGATCTGCATAGGCTGCCACCGCCGGATTTCGACGGCCTGCCACTGGATAAGTATTTTGTGCCGACCAAAATCCTGCCGTATCTGGCGACGCGCGGCTGCTACTGGGGCCGCTGCGAGTTCTGCGACCATGGTGAAGGCTACACGGCCGGCTATCGGTCTAAAAAGATCCAGGATATTTTGAGCGAGATTGTTTATCTACGTGACAAATATGGCGTGACACATTTCCATTTCACCGATGAGTCCTACCCTCCCGCGCTGTTTCGGAAACTAGCCAAGGGGTTAGTCGAATCCAATATGGGGATATTTTGGACGACGCATATGCGCTTTGAGAAGAGTCTGCTGGAAGACACTGTCTGGCAAGATGCGAAAGCGTCGGGCTGCCGCTATCTCCACTTCGGCTACGAATCAGGCGTCGAGCGGGTGCTCCAGCTGATGGATAAGGCGACGACGACCGAGGTGATGACCAAGCATCTTAAGCTAACAGCGGAGGCAGGGATCTGGAACCACTGTATGGGCTTCTTTGGCTTTCCCGGCGAAACAAAGGAAGAGGCCTGGCAGTCGGTGCAGTTCTTGGAACAGAACAAGGAGCATGTGCATTCGTTGGGGTTCGGCACATTCGATCTTGGGCGGCACAACCCTGTCGCGAAGCATCCGGACAAGTGGGGCGTAACCGCCTACAAAAATCCAGAATGGGACTTGGCGCTCGACTATTACTACACGGTCAAGAACGGCATGAGCATCGAAGAAGCCGAGCGGGTATTTCAGGAATTCGAGCGGAATCACTATGCAGGCTGGGATCTGCGGCTTTACATCCGCGAGTATAACTTTCTGTATATCTGCAAATTCGGTCTCGTCAAATTGCCGGATATGCAGTATCGGACAGTCAAAACAGCCGGAGTGACGACGCTGGTGGAGAAAATGTGATGGGCGCATTTTTGTGAAGGGTGAAGCGGAAGCGCAAACAGCGCAGTGGCTCATTCTTCGTCATCCATATCTTGCGAGATACGCTTCACGAACAACACTTCCTGTATGACAAGTATGAGTAGCCTAGTTCAAATAGATGGATTAGCCCCACTGGCCAAAGCAGACCGAAAGAAATCGAAGGTCATGCTCTTGTTTCCACCCGAATGGGTGCCGACGGCACCGTATTTGGCGCTGCCCTCGCTGACTGCCGTGTTGCGCGAAGGAGGGCATACGGTCATTCAGCGCGACATCAACATCGAGATGTACGACCACTTCTTCAGCATGGAATTTCTCATCTGGGTTAAGGGCCGGTTGGGGATGCAGCTCAAGCTGCTGCAAAACAAGGCCAAGGCCCGAACCTTGACGGAACGTGAGGTCAATCAGAAGGCTGTCCTCGAACAGGCCTATGCCGCAGACATCTTCGATCTGGCAGAGCGGGCTGAAGATGCCAAGGCGATTGTGCGTGGCGAGCAGTTCTACAATGCCGACAAACTAGAATTGGCGCTCAATACCTTCCGCGAAGCCATGCAATACATTTCGGCTGCCTATTATCCTGCCTCACTCGTGTTCTATCCGATGGAAAGCAACTTGGGCTATCGGCCCGGTGTCTCGAAGGAAGTGTTGGCCTTCCTCGAGGATGAACAGGTGAACGTGTACCGCGAGATCTGCAACCGACTGGTGTTGTCCTCCGTCCAAAAGGAGCAGCCGGATGTCGTGGGCATCTCGATCGGCACGCAGATGCAACTGCTGGCTGGTCTGACCTTCTGCAAAATGATCAAAGACACGTTCCCGCAGATTCAGATCGTGGTCGGCGGCAATGTCATCACGCGGCTGCACGAAGACCTAACCAAGCATGAGGAATTCTTTACACATGTGTTCGATGCCGCCATTCTCTACGAGGGCGAGCATGCGTTACTCTGGTATATCGAAGCGTTGAATAACCAACGAACACTGGAGTCCGTCCCAAACTTGATCTATCGTGACGCGACCGGTCTCCATCAGAGCCAGGAAGTCTATACCGAAAAAACCACGGCGTTACCATTGCCGGATTTCGACGGCTTTCCGCTCGATTCCTATTTTGTGCCGGAACGGATTATTCCCTATCTGGCGACGCGCGGTTGCTATTGGGGGCGCTGCACGTTTTGCGATCATGGGCAGGGCTACTTTGACCAATTCCGCGGGCAAACGGCGCACTTTGTCGTGGAACAAGTCAAAACACTGCGGGATCGCTACAATTGCCATCACTTTTTATTCAGCGACGAGTCTTATCCCCCAGCTCTGTTTAGGAAAGTGGCCAAACTCCTGGTCGACCAACAGGTCGGCATTAAGTGGACAACGTTGATCCGATTTGAAGAAACGTTACAAGATCAGGCTCTCTGGGATCTCGCCGCTGAATCCGGCTGTTGCACGCTGTACTACGGCATGGAATCTGCCAACGAGCGGGTGCTGAATCTCATGGACAAACATGCCACCAAAGACGTCATCCAGCAGAATCTCCAAATGGCCGCGCAAGCGGGGATTTGGAACCACGTGATGGCCTTCTATGGATTTCCCGGCGAGACGATTGACGAAGCGATGGAGACGCGCCAATTCCTGCTCGAAAACCAGCCCGTGATCCATTCGACTGAGCTGTTCTACTTCGTGGCTTATCGGCACACCCCGATGGTTCGTCATCCTGAGCAATTTGGCATCTCAATCCACAAGCAAGAGGAGTACGATCTCCCCCTCGACTACTATTACACGCTGAACGAGCCGGGCGGGATTTCCTGTTTGGACGCGATGCAACTATGTGAAGAGTTCTATAAGCACGATTTCCATCCTTGGGCCGTTCGGGTGAACGCACGGGAGCATGTCTTCCTCTATATCTCTAAATTTGGGACGAACCGACTACCGCAAATCTATGCGCAACGGACCCAGACTGACTCTGTGGATGCCGTCTCTGGTCTCGTCACCTGGCCAGTCGCGGCAAGCGGCGGAGGGGACGACGGCAAAGAGGGCATGGCGCGTGTCGTCAGCCATGGGAAGAGGTAACACGTCGCTCGTGAGGCGAATTTCGCATTTCGCAAGCGGCTCGAGGCAATCCTGCTTGCGCGTCACGCTTCACGAAACACGAAATACATCTCCCGGAGGCACCCGTGCCTGAACAGCATTCACTGAAATTCTACCAGGCCGACGTGTTTACCTCCCAACCGTTTGGCGGCAATCCGGTCGCTGTTTTCCCTGACGCGAGCGGTCTACTCGACGAGCAGCTTCAGAAAATCGCCCGCGAGATGAACCTCTCGGAGACGGTGTTTGTGTTTCCTCCAAGAGACCCAGCCGCCGTCGTGCGACTGCGGATCTTTACGCCCACCCAAGAAATTCCCTTTGCCGGGCATCCGGTCATCGGGGCCATGCATGTTCTGGCGCAGATTGGCACCCTTGTGCTCGCTGAGGCAATTACTCATATCGTCTACGAGTGCAATATCGGGATTTTCCCTGCCGAATTACACGCCTGCGATGGGCAGGTGATTCGGATCATCATGACCCAACCACAGCCACAATTTTTGGAGAAGGTCGAAGACACGGAAACTCTCTACATGGTTGCCGGGGCCTTGGGGATTTCGAACCAGATAATGACCGAGGCGAAGTGGCCCGTCCAAGGCGTCTCGACCGGACTGCCTGTCTTGATTGTTCCAGTCCGCACACTCACCGAGATTCGATCCATCATCCCAAACGATAAAGCGATTGTGGATCTTTGCAGCCGCTTCGGGACCAACGGCATCATGGTCTTCACGACAGTCACGGTCGAGCCGTATGCCAACGTGCATGCGCGCATGTTTGCGCCCGTGATTGGCATTTCTGAGGATCCTGCTACGGGCAGTGCCGGCGGCGCGCTGGGCGCCTATCTCGTCGAAAATGGGGTAGTCGAAATCTCGCCCAAGACGGACATCATTATCGAGCAAGGCTACGAGATTTATCGGCCCTCCAACATCCTGGTACAAATCGAGTTGGACGACGAGATTATTCAGTCGATAAAGGTCGTGGGGCAGTGCGTGATCGTCGCGGAAGGGGTGTTGAAGTTTTGACTTCACGAGTCCCGTCTATGAGTTTAAGGGAAGCCGGTGTGGTTGTCCTCCTGCTCGCTGAACGCGTACACAAGATCCAGCGTATTGGTAGGTTACGGGCGATGCACGTTCAATGCGCACAATTGAGTGTCAACCAAACGGTCTCCTAGTGCGTTTGATCATCCTGCGGTTTCAAAATTTGCGCAAGGAGAGTGTGCAGACATGAAAGCCGTTATTTTTAGCGAGCATGGTGGGCCGGAGAAACTGGTCTATGGCGAGGTGCCTAAGCCGGTGATCGGTCCGGGCGAGGTACTGATTCGGGTGAAGGCCTGTGCACTCAACCATTTGGACATCTGGATTCGGCAGGGAAATCCCTCGTATCCCATTTCGCTCCCACACATTTCAGGTTCTGATATCGCAGGAGTCGTGGAGGAAGTCGGAGTTCAAGTGGAAGGGGTGATTGTCGGAGACCGTGTATTGGTTTCACCTGGCGTGAGTTGTTGGCGTTGTGAATTTTGCCTGACCGGCCGTGACAATTTGTGCCAATCCTATTCACTCATTGGCGGAAAGATGCATGGAGGCTATGCGGAATATCTCAAGGTTCCTTTTAGAAACATTCTGCCAATGCCGGAGAACCTGTCCTTTGAACAGGCTGCAGCATTTCCCCTTGTATCGGTGACGGCATCACACATGCTGTTTGCCCTGGCGAGGGTTCAGCATGGAGAAACCGTACTGATCATGGGAGCTGGCAGCGGCGTCGGAAGCATGGCTGTTCAGTTGGCCAAATTGGTAGGGGCGCGGGTCATCACAACAGTCGGAAGTGATGAGAAGATTCCCAAAGCGGTGATTCTCGGTGCCGATGCCGTAATCAATCATGCCAAAGAAAAAGTCGCGGACCGTGTGAAGTTGCTAACCGAAGGGAGAGGGGTTGATGTGGTGATTGAGCACGTCGGCCCGGAGGTCTGGGACGCCTGCCTCCGTTCGCTGACCAGAGGCGGCCGGCTGATAACCTGTGGCGCGACGACCGGTGCGGCGGTTCAATTAGATCTTCGTCATATTTTTTCTCACCAACTCACCGTCAAAGGGTCCTATATGGGCACACGTGCCGAATTGGTCAAAATCGTTGACCTGATGGGTCAAAAACGGCTGATCGCCGTGATTGATCGAACCTATCCATTATCGGATGCTCAGGCAGCGCAAGAGCAGATGTTGAGCCGAAACTTCTTCGGAAAAATCGTCCTCGAGTGTTGAAGCTACAGAGTCTGAGCATCGCGGGTCTGTCAGAGCGTTCTTTCAAGCACGTTCAGTTTAAATTTATGGAGGACGCCGGGGCCGCTGTTGCGCCGATCGTGAGCAAGTATCCCAAATCCGTCGGACCGAAATCGTTAGTCGCCCCTGTGGCTAAAGACATGCGTCAGCCATGTGTTGGTTCATTATTGGCCAAGGGAGGCGAGGGACCGCCTTCGTTGGGAGTGTGACGGACACAGACGTGATGCGAAGGACCGTGGCAAGTGGCAAACCGTTGGGCAAGTTGATGGTGGAGAAGAGCATGACGACCTCTGTCTGCACGATCAAGAGAAATGA
>VGXB01000044.1 GCA_016873515.1 Nitrospira sp. | reverse complement strand
ATCCAGCCCCATGAAGCAATCGACACCTGCCCAGACCACTACAAACATCGGTTGGCCATTTAATCGCTGTACGACCCTGGGCAAGGTTTGGCTCATCTCGAATCCCTGGCACTGCTGGTCGCCAAGACCATCAGCAGTGCCGGATTGAATCTCAACAGTGTGCTGGATGTTCTTCTGTCAGGCCTGGGAAGGCTCATTCACCCGCGACCGTGAGGTTCCGTTTCCCTCAGGCCCCGTGCCCCACGACCTCCTTGAATTCATGGTCGCGAGTTTGGACCAGGCGGCTTCGTATCGAAACCAGGCACTCGCCGCTCTGACGGAATTGGGCCGCCGCGTCTTATTTACGCACAGTGCAGTTCTCGCGAATGACTTCACGTCGCAAGTTTCTCACTTCACCAGAGAGGAGGTCGCATCCATTGAAGCCACCGCCCAGTTCGCCACACTGTTCAAAGAACGAGCGGACTATAGCGCACTGGTCGCCTCGGCACAGACATTGGTACGTCTCAGGATGAACGATAGCTGAGCTCGCTATTGGAAGCCTTTTCCACATCACTGTCTTCTTCGGCCATCCTCTCTGGTCTTACGGGAGACATGAGACTGATTCACCACGCGACGCATAGCCTCATCGTGATTGGTGAGCCAGGCCCCAACACCTATGACTTGGATCAGCTGGTTGCGCTGATCATCAACCTTGGCGGTGACGACCTGTCCCGTTGGTTGATCGGCGTATCGAGTGACAAGGATCATGGCAATGCCGCAGTCATCGATCTGTCGGAAAACGGTACGTATGAAGCCACACCGCTCGAACTTGTGACAGGACAACTCGGCGTCGGTCTTGTCGTCGACCATGCCGGCAACGACGTGTACCAGCTCCAGACTGGAGAAGGCGGTGGCGTCTTCGCCGGTATCGGTATTCTGCTCGACACACAGAGAAACGACATCTGTACGGGAGTGCGCTTGACCCAGGGAGCTGCCATTGCAGGACTGAGACTCGTCTTGGATCTGGAAGGAAACGATCGCTATGACGCTCAAGGTTTTGCTCTCGAATTCGGCTGGCTCTTGGGAGTTGGCCTACCATCGATGCTGGGGGTGATGACCGGTATCAATGCGTTAACGAGTTAGCGAGCGCGTACAACGCGTCAGAAGCCCCTCAAGCCAAATCAGGAGATCCATCGTTTCAGTACGACTGTTTTGGCTTCGGCATAAGTGCGGGATTCCCCGTATTTTCTAAGCAACACGCCCATCAGGCGATGAGTCTTGCCGGTGGCTGGGGGCTGCGCCTCGACGTGAAAGGCTGCGATCATTCCCAGAGCGCCAATCTCTCCCAAGGGATGGGATATTGGGGGAGGGAATCGACACCTTCCTGGACCTCGACGGTGATGACGAGAACCAGGCCGCGCGATATAGCCAGGGAGCCTTCGCTCATTACAGCGTCGGCATGCAACTCAACTATCAAGGAAACGATCAGTACCGATTCTCCGGTCCGTACTACACTAAGGGTGTATCCTGGGATCATGGGGTCAGCCTCGCGATCGATGGCGGGACCGGCGACGATCTCTATGCCTTCGATGTGTTTACTGGTCTTGGAAAAGCCAACCACATGGGATGGGCGATCTTGGTCGATGAGGGAGGGCAGAACCGGTACACCACTCAATCGGGGTTCGGTGAGGCAGCAGAGGAACGCCTCGCGGGATTTTTTGACTTGGCCGGCAGCGATACCTATTCCATCTTGACAGCGACGCCTGTTCAATTCTCGAATGACAACATGATTCCTCGGAGTTCAGGAGGCCTCTTTGTCGACCGGTGACACAGAATCCTTCTCTCACCAGTGGAGCACACACCCATGGCGTATTCATCAGACGATGAGCACGAATTCTCAATTCTCCGCGTACGAGCCAACCAGCTTGATTTTACGGTAGCCGCAGCGGGATCAGGCGATCGATTGGTATTGTGCCTGCACGGATTTCCCGAGTCCTCTCTCTCCTGGCGCCATCACATCGCACCCCTTGCACAAGCTGGTTATCGAGTGTGGGCACCGGATCTCCGAGGTTACGGAGGAACAACCAAGCCTGACGGCCTCGATGCCTATCATCTTGAGGCGTTGCTGGAAGACGTGGCCGCACTGATCGAGGTGTCAAACACCAGTCGAGTTATCTTAATAGGACACGATTGGGGAGGACTCATTGTCTGGTACTACGCAATGCACCGACCAAAGAAACTAGTAGGACGCATCATCTTAAATGCCCCCCACCCGGCCTGCTTCGAACGTGAGATACGACACTGCAGGCAATTTCGCCGATCCTGGTATATGGCCGTATTTCAGATTCCTTGGCTTCCGGAAACCATGCTGGCAGCAGGTGGGGCATACCTCATCGGAGCAATCTTTGAGTGTATGCGGGTCAACTTGAAATATCTGCCACATGACATCGTGCATTGTTACCGGCAGCAGGCCTGCAAACCGGGCTCCCTGACCGCAATGCTCAATTACTATCGTGCGGCCATCCTCGGCGGCCGCGCTATCCGGCAACGGACGATAGAATACTCAGCCATTGATCTTCCGACTCTTGTCATTTGGGGGCTGCGAGATCAGACTCTTGCAAAACATAATCTTGACGGTCTGGAGCGTTATGCAACTGACTTAACCATCGTGAGGCTTGAACAGGCAGGACACTTTGTGCATCAAGACGAACCGCAGCGTGTTACCAACGAAATTCTCGGCTGGCTGCATCGGCAGTCATTCCACAAGGTCTAAATGGCCGTTACCGGCCTTCCCCTATTTTGCTTTCCGTTCCCTTCCACAGTCGTTCGATATTCCCCTTGTGTTTGAGCACGATCAGTCCGCTGATTACCAGGGAAAAGAGGACAAATCCGTTTGTCGGTCGAACAAACAGCGCAATGACCGGAAAGAGTGCGAAGGCCGTGAGCGCGCCACCGGAAGAGTACCGCCAGATCGCTACGGCTCCAATCCACGTCAGCAGCAAGAGGAGGCCGGTGAGCGGAGCCACGCCAACTACAGAACCAAGCGCCGTCGCGACGCCCTTACCTCCTGTAAGTCTCAAAAATGGAGAATGGAGATGGCCGATAATCGGCGCGATGGCTACAAGCAGAATAGCCCACTCGAGCTGGTAGATCTGGGTGGCTATATACCCCATAACCCACCCCTTCCCCATATCACCAATTAGGGTGAGGATACCAGCTGTCTTGCCGGAGACGCGCAGCACGTTGGTAAAGCCGATGTTCTTGCTGCCGACCGTCCGTGGATCAGGCAAACCCATCGCCTTCGACACGACGACACCGAACGGTATCCCCCCAATGAGATAGCCAAACAGCACCAGTAGAACGGTAAGACCTGACAGATCCATCATTTTTGACTTCTATCCCGTGGAGGGTAGCCTTACAGAAACTTCTCCGGATGTGACAAAAATTTGATCAGTACACGATTGAAATTTTGCCAGTATCAATGGCCACCGCTTCCTTCGCAGTACAAGGTGCCCCCGCCTGCGGTGCACTGTTGATAGGCTGCACATCCAACGTTCAGCGATTGCTTTTTCGCAAGATCACACCGGGTACAACCTGCCCATCAGGCCGCTGTTTGGGTTCTCCAACCGGGAAACATAGTATTCTGCCGATTGTGCATAATCATGACTGGGAGAGGCGCCCGACAGTGATCGGCCTCAAGATCCTTGCCGGTCCATCCGGCTGCGCTTGGCGCAATTACCGCCGGCACCTGCTTAGGCTGCTCAAACACGGCGAGCGCTATTGCCACGGTTCCACCATCCGAATGGCCCGTGACAGACACTCGTTTCTCATCGATGCACCATTTTGGGGCAACCGCCCCTGGAGTCGCTCCAAGTTTCTCGATGGAAGAAATACCGAGCAGGCGATGATCGGTATACCCACCACGAATTCTGCCCCGGTCGCTGCAGTCGTCAGTCTGGTCGTACGCTCTGACGCCAGGCGGCTCTGACACGCTGCAGCGTAGACCATTACGAGAGGATGCGCGAACGTTGAATCGTACTTGAACGGAGAGCGCACGTGAAAACAAACGCCATCGCCAGCCGCTTCGCCATCACTGATACCAGCTCAACCCGCTCGTGTATCTGCCTCACACCAACCCTTCAGGTGACGTTAGTACAGTCGTACTCCGCCGTCGCCAGCGGCCCAATATCGTGACAGGCCGTAAGCGGGAACAACCGCCTACTCCAAATGAGGACGCGAAGAACGAACGCGGCGTTGCACACAGCGGCGAGGTGAGTCGGTGAGTGTTCAAATCCCCTTGGCTACCATCTGCTTCCAAAAGCTCCAGATATACTGCCCGCCAGATATATACCCAAGCACCAAAGACAAGTACAAGGTCGCCGTGCCCGCCAAATGCAGATTGCCAAACTCCGCTAAATCACTCCCTGCGAGAATAAGCAAGACGATCGCCACAACTTGCAACATCATCTTATACTTACCCATGGTCTCCGCCGCAATAATGAGCTGTTCGCCGGTGGCAATTGCACGGACCCCCGTCACGGCAAGTTCTCGCGCGATGATCAAGAGTGCCACCACGGCGGTCACGCTATCGATATTGACCAAGAGAATGAGCGCCGACATGACCAAGAGCTTGTCCGCAATCGGATCAAGGAGCTTGCCGAGATTAGTAACCTGCCTGGTGCGTCTGGCGATATAGCCATCCAACAAGTCCGTCACTGCCGCCAAGACAAAGATCACGACGGCCACCAATGATCGAGTTGGGGTTGGCTCTAAAAACACCAAGACGAAGACGGGAATCAGGCACATGCGAAGCAGTGTCAGAAAATTCGGCAGATTGATCGAGTCCTGCCCGATTTCCTTCCAGGTTTCCGCCACACGATTCATCGTCGGATGGATCCTCTAGATAATCCCATTTTTAAGCAGATCATGCAGATGAACGACTCCTAAAACAGTTCGCCCATCATCGGTTACCACCAAGGTCGTAATCGAGAACCGCTCCATCATTTCCACGGCTTTCGCCGCCAGATCGTCCTGGCTGATGGTCTTGGAATGCGTCGTTGCGAGCTCTTTTGCCGTAGCAGCCGCCAAATCCATCCCTCGCTGAATAAACCGGCGCACATCGCCGTCCGTAATGACGCCCGCCAGATTCCCTTCCTGATCGACCACCGTCGTCATGCCGAGCTTCTTAGCCGTCATTTCAAGCATGGCCGCCATACCGCCCACGGATTCTGGTACCATGGGAATTTCCAGCCCGGCATGCATGAGATCTTTCACTTTCACCAAGAGCCGTCGTCCCAACGTACCGCCCGGATGGAACAAGGCAAAATCTTCCTCTTTGAACCCCCGCTTCTGCAACAAGGCCACCGCCAAGGCGTCACCGAGTGCCAGTGCTGCTGTCGTACTCGCAGTCGGCGCCAGCCCCAGCGGACAGGCTTCTTCTGCAACCGACACGTCCAGCGCAATATCGGAGTTCTTTCCCAGCATGGAATCCATTCGTCCCGTCAACGCAATCACGGGAATCCCCATGCGCTCTGCATAAGGAAGTACTTGTAACAATTCCTGCGTTTCACCGCTGTTGGAGATTGCGATCAGCAAATCCCGTCGGGCCAACATGCCAAGATCGCCATGCACCCCTTCGGCGGGATGAAGAAAAAACGACGACGTGCCGGTGCTGGCAAGCGTCGCGGCAATCTTCTGCCCGATCAGGCCTGACTTGCCCATCCCCGACACAACCACTTTCCCCTTGCACCGGATCAGCAAGTCCACTGCCTTGGAAAATTTCTCATCCAATCGGTCGATCAAAGCCAGAACCGCACGTGCTTCAATTTCAAGGACACGCTTCCCGTCGTTGAGACTGTCCCGCCCTTTGACAGCCTTGGACGTTGACGTAACGGAGAGCTTTATCTTTTCGTCTTTGCCGCGTCGCATATGCGTAAGATCCGTTCGAGCAAGGATTTCAATTGAGCCAACGGTACCATGTTCAGCCCATCGGACAAAGCCTCATCAGGATTCGGATGAACTTCCATGAAAAATCCATCGACGCCGACACCGGCCGCCGCACAAGCCAGCGGTTCGACAAATTCCCGTTGCCCGCTCGACTTGGTACCTCCACCACCCGGCAACTGCACGCTATGGGTCGCGTCGAACACAACGGGATACCCAAGGTTCCGCATGATCGGAAACGACCGCATGTCCACGACCAAATTATTGTACCCAAACGACGTGCCTCGCTCGGTCAGGACAATCCGCCGGCTGCCGCACTCCTCAACTTTCTTGACGACTTGACTCATTTCTGCTGGCGAAAGAAACTGGCCTTTCTTCACATTCACGACTTTCCCGGTATGTGCCGCAGCGATGAGCAAATCGGTTTGCCGGCATAGGAACGCGGGAATCTGGAGCACATCCACCACCGCGCCCGCTTCCGTTGCCTGCGCTTCCGTATGCACGTCGGTCAGTACAGGGATGCCGATCTGGGTCTTCACTTTGGCCAAAATCTCAAGCCCTTGCATGATGCCTGGGCCACGGAATGACATGATCGATGTGCGATTTGCCTTGTCGAACGAGGATTTGAACACGTAGGGCATATGAAGCGACTTTGCGATGTCAGCGATTCGCCCTGCGGTCTCCAACACCAGTTGCTCGTTCTCGATCACGCACGGTCCGGCAATCAAGAACGGAGGCTGTCCCTGGCCGATTTTGAAGGACCCAATGTCGACAAGCTGCGTCATAGCTTTCGAGCTGCTTAATGTCCCAATTGTTTCCGCAACGCCGCTCCCACAAACCCACTAAACAGGGGGTGGGGCCGGTGCGGGCGGGAACTGTATTCCGGATGAAACTGCGTGCCTAAAAACCAGGGGTGGTCTTTGAGTTCTATGATCTCGACCAGCCGGCCGTCTGGAGACAGTCCACTCAACACCAATCCCTGAGCAGTTAGCTGTTCGCGGTACGCATTATTCAATTCATACCGATGCCGGTGGCGTTCGCGCACCTCACTCACTCCGTACATTTTTTGAGCGAGCGTGCCTTCACCAAGCCTGCAGAGATACGACCCAAGCCGCATCGTACCGCCTTTCTCGCTCACAGCATGCTGATCAGGCATCAGATGAATCACCGGATGAGGCGAGGATTCGTCGAACTCTGCACTATTGGCTCCAGCTAATCCCGCGACATGCCGCGCGAACTCAATCGTCGCACACTGCATGCCCAAACACAGTCCAAGAAATGGTACCTGCCGCTCCCGCGCATATCGGATCGTGGCGATTTTACCTTCGATCCCTCGCGCCCCAAACCCACCGGGAATGAGTATGCCGTCGGCTTCGCGCAAGATCCGCTCGGTGCCCTGCCGTTCTACGTCTTCTGATTCGATCCAGCTGACACTCACCTTGGTTTCATGGTCGATCCCGCCATGGACAAGCGCTTCGCCAAGGCTTTTGTAGCATTCCTTCAGCCCGGCATACTTCCCAACCAAAGCCACGGAAATTTCATGTTTGGGCCGCTTGATTTTCTGCACTATCGCGTCCCATTCACGTAAATTCGGCTGACCGGTCTCTAAATGCAACTGCCGGATAATCAATTCGTCCAAGCCTTCCTTCCGAAAGACTATCGGTACTTCATAAATCGTATCGACGTCTTTTGCCGTGACCACTGCATCCTTCTCTACGTTGCAAAACATTGCAATTTTGCCCTTGAGTTCCGGGGGCAGATAGCGGTCGGTTCGGCATAAGAGAATGTTCGGCTGAATCCCGATTTCACGAAGCTTGTTGACTGAATGCTGCGTTGGCTTGGTCTTCAATTCTCCTGCCGTGCCAATATACGGCACCAACGTCAGATGAACGTACAGAACATTGTCGCGCCCCACATCGTAAGGCATTTGACGGATCGCTTCGAGAAACGGGAGACCTTCGATATCTCCCACGGTACCACCAATCTCGACAATGGTGACGTCCATCCCCTTTGACGTTTGCATGATGGCCTGTTTGATTTCATCCGTCACATGAGGAACCACTTGCACGGTTCCTCCCAGATAGTCACCGCGCCGCTCCTTCGTAATGACGGAGTGATAGATCCGTCCGGTCGTGTAATTGTTGTCTTTCGTCAAAGACAAGGACGTGAACCGTTCGTAATGCCCCAGATCAAGATCTGTCTCAGCCCCGTCGTCCGTTACATAAACCTCACCGTGCTGATAGGGATTCATCGTGCCAGGATCGACGTTGATATAGGGATCCAGCTTGAGAAATGTGATCTTCAAGCCGCAGCTTTCGAGTAGGTTCCCAATAGACGCCGCGGCCAGCCCCTTCCCCAATGACGATACGACTCCACCCGTGACGAAGATGAACTTGCTCATGGGTATCTCCACAATCCGAGGTCTGACTACTCTGATCCGCATGCCGTCCTCATCGAGCGACGACAACCCCTTTGAGCTCACGTTTGACAACGTCAAATTGGCGCAGTTTCTCGGCCACACCCGCCACGTCTTCCAGCTGATCTACGCGCAACGAAGCGTGTGGTGTTTCCCAGACCTTGATCCGAGTGCCGTTTTCCAAGGCGCGGAGCTGTTCGAGTTTCTCGGCGTTTTCCAAGGGACTGGTCGGCAACGCCGCGTATTTCAGCAGCGTCTCTTTCGTAAACATGTAGACCCCCAGATGGATATAATGGAGCCCACCGACGGCGTGTCGGTCAGGATCGTCGCGAACCAGCGGAATCGGCGCTCTGGAGAAATACAGAGCATTGCCCTCGACGTCCGTTACCACTTTGACCACGGCTGGATTGTGCAGATCCGCGGTCGTATCGATGACTCGCTTGAGAGTTCCCATTTTCGCGCCACTCTTAATAAATGGAACAATCAGATCATCCAGCAACTGCGGATCCAGCGGAATCTCATCACCTTGCAAATTGAGGAACAGCTTGCCGGCAAACATACCCGCGACTGCCGCCACCCGATCGGTTCCCGTTCGATAGTCCTCCGTTAGCTTCACGACCCGCCCTCCGAATTGCTCGACCGCCTGCTTGATCCGATCGTCATCCGTTGCGACTAAGACCGTCGACACGGACGAGCACGCCTCGGCCTGCTCGTACACATGCTGAATCATCGGCTTACCGTTGATCAGGACCAGCGGCTTGCCGGGAAAGCGAGACGAGCCGTAGCGGGCCGGAATGATCACGGTGACGTCATGCGATCCGTTACCCATGCCCTAATACCTCCGACAACTGTTCAGGAGACACTGTCGCCGTACCAACCATGCCCACCACGATGCCAGCCGCATGATTTGCTAGGATCGCGCCGTTCTTCATAGTCGCACCAGCTGAAATCGCCAGCGCCAATGTACCGATAACGGTATCGCCGGCGCCAGTGACGTCATAGACCTGCCTTGCCTGGGTTGGGAGATGCCAGGACGCGCCGTCACCCTCAAACAAACTCATGCCCTTTTCGCCGCGTGTAATAAGCACGGATTGGCATCCCAACCGTTGACGAATCATGGCGCCGGCTTCATTGATCGTTTGATCGTCATTCCCCTGCACGCCGGACGCCAACGCAGCTTCAAGATGGTTCGGCGTAATGACCGTCACGCCTTTATAGTAACCGAAATGCTCGACTTTAGGATCGACAATAACGGGAACCTTGCGCATTGCCGCCAGCCTGGTCAATTCAGACATCAAACTTGCAGAAATGACGCCTTTGGCATAGTCGGAGACCACCACGCAGGTCAATTCTCGCAAGCGTGATTCGACATAGCGGAGAATACGCCGTTGCAGCGCCGCCTTGAGTTCATGCCGTTCCTCGACATCGTACCGAACGATTTGCTGATGATGCGCGATCACTCGGCTTTTCCTGGTTGTTGGACGATCGCGATCGATAATCACTCCCCCGCGCCCCGCCCGTTTCGCGCCAAGCTGCTTCATGAGCAACCGTCCGCTTTCATCTTCGCCAATCACCCCACAGAGATCAGCCTTCCCGCCCAGCGCCAGAATGTTGTTGAAGACATTGGCCGCGCCGCCAAGGCGCAATGACTCAGATTCGACGTGCACCACGGGAACAGGTGCTTCCGGCGAAATCCGGCTCACCTTTCCCATGACATAGTGGTCAAGAATCAAGTCCCCTACAACCAGCACGGATGCCTGGGGAAACCGCTGAACAAATTGCCAGAGCGCCCGTGGGGACACTGGCGTATTCCGATCGCATCTGTCTTTTACTGGCATGGCGGCATCCACATGTTTTTCATTGGATAGCCTTCCCGAACCGTTCCCATCGAACCCACTCCGTCCAATTTCCCTGCCCGCTCCAGGACCAGTATATTCGGAACGCCTTGCCGCGGATCTTTTCTTCCCGCACATATCCCCAAAACCGGCTGTCCAGGCTCTGATCGCGATTGTCCCCCATGACAAAGTATGAGTCCTCAGGCACCGTGACCGGCCCGAAATTATCACGCGGGCTAATAGTTCGATCGATCATGCCCGGATCGACGCGTTGTGTAAAGGCCTTGTCGTCAAGCGGCTTTCCATTGACCAATATGACCTTGTTGCGCACCTGCACCGTATCGCCCGGTATGCCGACGATGCGCTTGATGAAATCTTTTTCCTCATCTTCGGGAAACCGGAATACCACGATGTCGCCGCGTTGTGGCTTCTCGAACTCAACCACAGTGCGGGACGTATAACAATTGACCGGGGAAAGGTTCCATTGCAATTTACAATCAGCCGGCCACTGCAATCCATAGGTGAGTTTGCTGACTAAAATATGGTCCCCGATCTGCAGCGTGGGAATCATAGAGCCGGATGGAATCTTGAATGCTTGGACGACAAAAACACGAATCGCGAAGGCTAGCAGTAGCGCCACGATGATCGCTTCGGAATATTCGCGAATGATCGATTTCGCTCCCACCCGGCCTGTGCTCTGCTCCGACAATTTCTCCTCGGGTTCAGCGGCCGGCGAACTGCCACTTGGGGAGCCGGAAAGCTTATCAAAGTTTGTCTGATTGGGGTCGAGACTCATTCTTCACCGACCTTGAGAATCGCAAGAAACGCTTCCTGGGGAACTTCGACGTTGCCAACGGCTTTCATCCGTTTCTTACCTTCCTTTTGTTTTTCAAGAAGTTTGCGTTTGCGAGTAATGTCACCCCCATAGCATTTGGCAGTGACATTCTTCTTCATCGCCCCAATCGTCTCGCGCGCGACAATCTTGGTGCCGATGGCCGCCTGAATGGCGATCTCGAACATCTGCCGGGGAATCAATTCCTTCATTTTCTCAACCAATTGGCGCCCACGCGGATAGGAACGCTCACGATGTGTAATGAATGAAAGTGCATCCACTGCTTCACCGTTTAACAAAATATCGAGCTTTACCAGATCAGACTCCCGATAGCCCAGCAATTCATAATCTAACGACGCATACCCTTGTGTCCGCGACTTCAACTTGTCGTAAAAATCGAGGATGACTTCGTTTAACGGCATTTCATAGCTGATCATCACACGGGTTGGATCGAGGAACTGAATACTGCGTTGAATCCCTCGTCGTTCTTGACATAACTGGAAAATAGCGCCCATATGCCGTTCCGGCGTGATGACCGTTGTCAGAATAAATGGCTCCTCGAACCGCTCAATACTGTTAGGCGGAGGCAGTTCGGCCGGATTGTCGATCTCCAACACCTCTCCTTTGGTCGTGGTCACCCGATAGACCACGGTCGGAGCCGTCGTGATCAGGGTCAGCCCATATTCACGCTCCAGCCGCTCCTGGATAATTTCCATGTGCAATAAACCCAGAAACCCACAGCGAAAACCGAATCCGAGGGCGAGAGATGTTTCCGGTTCATAGACAAACGATGAATCGTTGAGCCGTAGCTTCACCAGCGCGTCACGGAGGTCTTCATATTTCGCGGTATCGGTCGAATAGAGCCCGCAAAACACCAGGGGCTTCACCTCTTTGTAGCCAGGGAACGGCTCGCTCGTCGATTGCACCGCATCGGTCATGGTGTCACCGATTTTCACATCCGCCACTTCTTTCATGTTGGCACAGAGATACCCAACCTCACCGGTCAACAGCTCTGTGCGCTTCACCCGCTTGGGCGTGAATTGACCGACCTCCATCACCTCAAAAAGACGATCATTCGACATCACCTTAATCTTCATGCCCGGACGCACGGCACCATCGACTACACAGATCAAAACGATCACACCTTGGTAGTTATCAAACCAGGAATCAAAAATCAGTGCCTTCAGCGGGGCCTGCGGATTTCCGGACGGCGCAGGAATCCGTTCAATAATCGCCTCGAGAACTTCCGGAACACCGCGTCCCTCTTTGGCACTGATCAGCATGGCTTCGGTATCATCCAGCATCAATACTTCGACAATGGATTGTTTGGTGCCTTCGACGTCCGCGCTGGCTAGGTCGATCTTGTTGATCACTGGAATGATCACGTGATTGTTGGCCATCGCCAGATTGACGTTAGCGATGGTCTGCGCTTGCACGCCCTGTGTCGCATCGACCAACAACAGCGATCCCTCGCAGGCGGCCAAACTTCTTGACACTTCGTAGGTGAAATCGACGTGGCCCGGCGTATCGATCAAATGCAAGGCATAAACCTTCCCATCTTTGGCCTTGTACCGGATTGCCACTGCATGAGCCTTGATCGTAATGCCACGTTCCCGTTCAAGGTCCATGGCATCGAGAATCTGCTCTTTGGCTTCTCGGGCCGTGACTGCGCCTGTGGCTTCGAGGAACCGGTCAGCGAGGGTTGATTTGCCGTGATCGATATGCGCGATAATGGAGAAATTGCGTATAAGGCTTTGCAAATCCTAGCTCATTTCTGAAAACCACGGTATTATAGTAACTACCCTCTGGGTTGTCAAAGAAATCGCCCCCCCGTATAATCTGCACCAGACGCGAGAATGATGAGAAGAACTTATGGCCAATACCTTATTACGCAACCAAGACGCAACACGAACATCTCTTTACTTCTACCATACGCCATAAGCTATACGTTCCTCTTTGCAACTTGATCCACCGTGGCACACAAGCCTACCACTCAACAATTGGCAGACTGGGACCGTCAGTACCTCTGGCACCCCTTTACCCAGATGCAAGAATGGGAACGGGAGACACCGCTGATCATCGATCGTGGCAAAGGATCCTACCTCATTGATACCGAGGGGACACGCTACCTTGATGGAACTTCGTCGATCTGGGTCAATCTGCACGGGCACCGGCATCCGACCTTGAACCGAGCCCTCACAAAGCAACTCGAACATATTGCACACTCAACGTTCCTGGGCCTTTCTAATCCACCAGCCATTGAGCTCGCCCGTGCGTTGATACGGATCGCTCCCAAAGGGCTCGGTCGCGTCTTCTATTCAGACAATGGCTCAACCGCCGTGGAGATCGCCTTGAAGATGGCCGTTCAATACTGGCAGCAACGACATCCGAAGGCTGGCCGGAAAAATACATTCCTCCATCTCAAGCTCGCGTATCACGGAGATACAATCGGTGCCGTCAGTGTGGGAAATATCCAACTTTTTCACGAACGTTTCAAACCCCTTCTTTTTCCCACAGTGAAAGCCGAACCGCCGTATTGCTACCGCTGCCCCTTAAAACTAGACTACCCGTCTTGCCGCATCGCGTGCCTTGATCCCATCGAAGTGATACTCAAAACTCGCCACCAGGAATTGGCAGGGTTCGTCATTGAACCACTGATGCAAGCCGCGGCTGGCATGGTTACCCATCCCCCGGGCTACCTGAAACGCATCCGCGAGCTCTGTACGACATACCAGGTCCTATTGATCGCCGATGAAGTCGCTACCGGATTCGGACGCACAGGCAGGATGTTTGCCTGTGACCACGAGGGAGTGACGCCGGATCTCATGGCCATCAGTAAGGGCCTGACCGGCGGCTACATGCCGCTTGCCGCCACGCTCACCACCGAGGAGGTCTACTCTGCGTTCCTCGGAAAATATGAGGAGTTCAAAACCTTCTTCCATGGCCACAGTTACACCGGCAATCAGCTCGGCTGCGCCGTGGCCCTGGCCAATCTGAAGGTCTTCCAACGAGAGCGGACTCTCGCTAAACTGCGTCCGAAAATTGTCGCTCTCTCCCGTCTCCTTCATCCCTTGGTAAACATGAAGCATGTGGGTAACGTTCGACAACAGGGATTTATGGCAGGCATCGAACTCGTGAAGAACTCTACATCCAAAGAACCCTACCCGTTGAAGGCCAGAATCGGCCATCGCGTGGCTGCCGCGGCGCGAACCAAAGGCCTGCTCATCAGACCCATAGGAAATGTGCTCGTGTTGATCCCGCCGCTGTCTACTTCCCTGGCGGAGCTGCGCAAAATGGTGGAGGCCTTACGAGCTTCCATTGAGGATGTCTTACCCGAATAAGACATTGAGATCGCGGCATACTGGAAAATATTTATGAGTTTGAGTAGACTGCCTCGCCAATGGTGGCGCTCACTTGTTTGTACTCCAGGAGATGGCATGGGTCTTCTCGGTCGGATTCTCGGCATTCCCTCGTTTGCAGGATCCACAAACGCCCTTTTGGTTGAGCTAACCTTGCCGACGCTCACGGATCTTCAGCGTGCAGAATTGAAGGTCCGGGCGATCCAATTCGTGCAAAACATCAGTTCGCCCACCGTGCCTACGGAAACGGCCTTGGCCGGTCTGAACCAAGCCTCACGGATGACCCAGCTGAATGTGCTGGCTCTGGCCATGAAAGAATTGGGGTATAAACCTGCGCTGGCATCGGAACGCCTCAGGAGAGTTCAGAACCCCTTTGCTCCAGACCTTGTTAATGAGCAAGCCTTGCGGGCGGTCGCTCGACGATTAAAGTGGAAATACGGCGTCGAGGCTTCCCTCAGCGTCGAATCCATTACCTTTGATGCATGGTAGCCGTTTGCTTGACAGGCCAGCACTGCGCGGCTATTCTGTTGTCGATCGTCTTTTACTTACAAACTTAGAAGGAGTGTCCATGCGAATCGCTGTACTGCGGATAGTGCGTGTTGCATCGTTGAATGCCTTGATGCTCGTGCTGTGCTCACTACCCGGGTATGCATCAGACTCTTTCAAGATGGGCGTCGTGGACCCTCAGATGGTCTTGGAAAAATCAAAGGCTGGAAAGCGGGCGCTCGAGGGACTTAAGGAGTACGTCAACCTTCGGCAGAAACTCCTGGCCAAAGACGAAGAAGACCTGCGCAACTACGAAAAACAGATCAAGGATCAATTGCCGAAAATGAGCGAGGCGGAGAAAAAGGAGAAGGAAGCGCAGTTCCGGACCAAAGTGCAGGATTTCCAGAAGCGCGCACAAGAGTTCAACCAGGAACTGCAGAAGAAGCAAAAAGAGCTGGTGGACGAGTACATGAAGAAAATCATGATGGCCACACAAACCACCGCTGAAAAAAGTGGCTTCGCCCTTGTTGTCGACAAAGGCAGTGAACAGACGGTTAAAATCGTGGTCTACAATAAGGAAGCACTGGACCTGACCAAACAGGTCATTGAGGAGTTCGACAAGACGAACAAATAGAGCCATCGGCTATTCCAGAGGATAGCCGGCCTCCCGCCACGCTCGTATGCCACCCGTCATCGAGATCACACGACGATAGCCCATCTGCTGGAGAGTATCTGCCACCAAAACCGACCTGAAGCCACCACCGCAGTACAGGATGATCGGAGCCTCCTTGTCCGGGATTACTGTCTCAATGTCACGCTCGATGATACCCTTGCCAAGATGCTGTGCCCCCTTCGCATGATCCGTGGCAAATTCCACATCCTCCCGCACATCGAGAAAATGAACCGCTTCTCCCAGATCGAGCCGCTTCTTGACCTCCCCTACTGTTTGTTCTAACACACGAAGCTTTGCCTGTTCGACCAGCTGTAAAAATCCCGGATTGTGATTCATAATCCCCTCAGCTCAAAACAATAATGTGTGCTCGCCCACCATCCTGTTCCTTGCCCTTACGCCTTGTCAATTCGCTCGAAACGGCCAGTACGGCTCTCCGGCTTGACAGACACTGGTTTCGTTGACTCTCCATAATCCGAATGCTAGATTCCACACGCATTTACACGGATACACCATGCACGACCCGCGATATCTCCGTGACAACTTGGACGTGGTCCGCACCGCTTTGGGACGGCGCGGGCAGGACGTTCCCTGGGACATCATTCAAAAACTCAGTGACGAACGGCGGACGCTAACCACGCAGGTCGAGCAACTGCGTCACGAGCTCAAGAAGGGCTCCGACAACGTGGCGCGCCGCCGCCGCGCCAAAGAACCTGCCGACGAAGCCATCGAGGCCATGAAGCAGGTGGGAGAGCGTATCAAGAATATTGCAGAGACTCTGCGTGAGACGGAAGAAACATTGAACGGCCTCGTGCTGCGTATTCCCAATCTTCCCCATCACACAGTTCCACGGGGCACCGACTCCTCGCAGAATGTCGAAATGCGCCGGTGGGGTACCATCCCTTCCTTCTCCGCTCCCCCAAAATCCCATTGGGAGATTGGGGAGGCCTTGGGAATTCTCGATTTCGACCGAGCCGCAAAAATCGCCGGAGCTCGCTTTGCGGTGCTCAGCGGAGCTGGCGCCAAGATGGAGCGCGCGTTGATCGATTATATGCTCGATCTTCATACCACCCAACACGGCTACCGCGAGATTCTTTCTCCCGTCTTGGTCAATCGGCAGACGATGACTGGAACCGGCCAGCTACCCAAATTCGAGGATGACCTGTTTCGGTTGCGTGACGAGGACTGGTTTCTGATCCCCACCGCCGAAGTGCCGGTCACCAACCTCCACCGCGATGAAATGCTCAGCGAGGATCATCTGCCCATCCGCTACACAGCCTGCACCCCTTGTTTCAGGCGAGAGGCAGGGTCGTACGGCAAAGATACCCGTGGCCTTATCCGCCTGCACCAATTCAACAAGGTGGAACTCGTGACCTTCACCACCCCTGAGGGTTCGCATGACGAGCTTGAACGATTGACCAAGCATGCCGAGGCTATCTTGCAAACATTGAATTTACCCTATCGTGTCGTCACCTTGTGCACCGGCGATCTAGGATTTTCGTCTGCGAAGACCTATGACATCGAAGTCTGGCTCCCGTCTCAGGACCAGTATCGGGAAATCTCGTCGTGTAGCAATTTTGAATCGTTTCAGGCCAGACGGGCTACCATCAAGTACCGCCCCAGTGGAGGAAAGAAAGAGGCCAAACCAGATTTCGTCCATACGCTGAACGGGTCAGGCCTCGCAGTGGGCCGAACCCTAGTGGCAATTCTTGAAAACTATCAACAGCCAGACGGGTCCGTCTTGATTCCTGATGCACTGAGGCCATACATGGGCGGAAAAGAACGCATTGCGAAAGAGTGACCTGCGGGTTGGGACACGATTAAAGCAGAAATTTCTTGTGGTGGCTATCCGCCCGCGTCAGTTTCGCGAAAATACTGAATAGCGGTCGGGTCTCACGAAATGCGATTTGGAGGGGTGCCGGAGCGGCCGAACGGACCGGTCTTGAAAACCGGAGATGGGGTAACTCATCCGCGAGTTCAAATCTCGCCCCCTCC
>VGXB01000043.1 GCA_016873515.1 Nitrospira sp. | reverse complement strand
CAGGTCTTGTCATTCTCCGCACTTTCCTGCCAGGCCGTTCACATTCAAGCGGCATCATGGTATCCCAGACAAATGAATAAAGGCAAGCACTGAAGTCTCCCCTCTACTCCTTGTACAAGGACTCCCCTAAGATCCCAACGGACGGCAGATCTACTTCGGCTGCTCAGTCTTCTTAATGTGCAGGATGTCCTGCTGCAACTGGTCCCGTTTGGCCAGAATCTGTTTTCGGTACCGCCGCCGATCGAAGACTCACCACCACAATTTCTCAGAGAACGTCACCATCCGCGTCGGCGCACTGCCTCCAGGTGTTTGCTGGAACGAATATCCTTCGTGGCTGTCACATTGCTCAAAAATCGTTTGTAGAGATAGTCGTAGAGTCCGCTTCCCGATCCGCCGGATGCCATAGTTGACCTTTTTCGTACTGCGTGCCCACGCTGTGCGGCATAGTACCCTGTCCGACTGAATTGGTGCAATGAATTGCGCAGCCTATGCTAGGGTCTCGCACGCTCTTCCGTTGTCCTGAGAGCTTGTGTAAGCAGATGAAACGAATCACGATTACCCTAACCGCCCTCTGTGCCCTCACCCTCTTCATAGGCCCCGTAGCCTCCGAGTCGACGCTCGATTCGACCATCTCATCGAGTCAGTGGATTACACGCGGGTTGGAAGAGATCTCCACCAAACGGATGATGGCCGACATCAGGGAACTCAGTGGACCGGCCTTCAATGGACGGCAGATCGGCACTGACAACGATCAACAGTCAGCGACATTTGTGGCCGACCGATTCAGCGCACTTCGCCTCCATCGATCAATCGCCGCTCCTCCGGCAAACCAGACCAACCCTTTGCCTCTGCGAGAATGGAAACAGACTGTGCCGGTCATCGCCAAGATGATTTAGCCCGATCTGTTCGTGCAGATCACGGACCATCTGCTTCTCCACATCGGACCAGATTTTCTGCCAATCTTGGATTCGCTCTCAGCTGACATCAACGCTTCCATCGCCTTTGCCGGTTACGGTATTTCAGACCCTGCTCAAGGGATCGACGACTATACGGGTCTCGACGTCCGGAACAAGATCGTCCTATTTCTGCATGAGAAACCTGAACAGTACAAAGGCACACCACACAGGCGGACAAAGTGCGGACTGCCAAGGAGAAAGGAGCCGTCGCGTATCTCAACAACCACAGGGCCATCATCACCAATCGTCCCTCGCTTGCAGTACAACTCATCGGCTCCATACTCCAGTGTGCTGTCGGGACCGTCACGAGCAAAGAACGACAGCTCAACACCGAGAGTGTACGCGCAGAGACTGTTGGGATTCTTCTTCAGAAATACGACCTTGAGGTATGGAAGCCACAACTCTGGACCGATGAGGCCGGGAAGAGGGTGTCGGCCTTGAGCTTGAACTACGACAAGATCGCAACCATCCGACACAACCTCGTCAAACATCACTGGGCGGTTATCTTCACTACTTCCTATAAGAACCTCTTGCAAGCTGCACAAGAACGCAACACTCCTGTCCCAGACTATTATGCGAAGAGCTTTTAACGTCAGCCGGGTACCGTTACCCTCGTAAGAAATTTGGGGTCAGCGTCTTATTGCGTTCTTGAATACCTTCACACAGCCGACTGTCTTTATGGGAGGTCGCCAATGAGCGAAGCTGGGCCAGGATCGAGGATGCCGGATTGAATCGGTGCGAGCGGCGACGTTTGTCGCGGAGGACCAGGCAGGATAAGCGGCGTGCCTGCTTGATTGGCGCCTTGAATGAGTCCGATAGAGAGTTGCGGACCTAACGTCCCGACCGCGCCGCTCCAGGCTTGGCCTGTTGCAGGATTGCGAAAACTGTACGTTTCAAAGTTTTGGCCCGGCGTGTACAGAAAGCCCTGCGTGCCCTGATTGTCATTATAGAGACTGCCGCCAGGCAATCTGGCCAGCGGTGCCACGCCACCGTCGAACGCCCGCACGCCCGACACGCTTTGGGACCAGGCGAGCGAATCGATACCCGCTGTCACCAGGAAGCAGACCCCCAGGAGAATCGGCACCATCGAACCCCTCGTCACAGCAGATCCCATCTCACATGGACGTATTCTATATCGGCATTATATGATGCGCTTGCTATAACTGTCCACGGAGGTGCTTATGTCTATCGCCACATTTGTTCAGGGATGCTGCCGTATTGCTCTCGCCTTCGCGAGTTTTTGGATCCTCTTCGCGCCACTCGCCGCATGGAGCGCGGGCACCGAGAAAGAACCGTCCACTGAGCTGCGCGAATCCCTTTCACTGGCGGATGCTGCGCTTCGCGCGTTGCAAAGCAATCTGGACATCAGCATCAGCCGCCACATGAAGGAAAGCCGACTGGCCGACATCGTTATTGAACAGTCCAAATTCGACCCGACCTTCAGCCTGAACGGAACCTACAACCGAGTGGCGAGTCCGCTCAATCGGCCGGTGTTCGGCGGAACGAGCGGCGCGCTGAATAACATCACCGTCTTTGACCAGCGCAGCCATTCTATGACTGCAGACCTGACCCAAAACCTGATCACCGGCGGAAGTGTGAACCTAAACTATAGTCCCTCCCGTACCAATGTGAACCAAGACGTCGCGAGTGGATTCCTGTTCAATCCGGCGTGGACGGGTGGCTTAGCCATGACATTCACGCAGCCGCTGCTCCGGAACGCCGGTATCGACGTCAATAAGACATTCATCAAAGTCGCGCAAAATAACGCCGAGGTGGAACAGCATGTGTTTCGCGACCGTGTCATGACGGTTATCGCCTCGGTGGAGCAGGCCTATTGGGAATTGGTCTTTGCCAACGAGAATTTGAAAGTGGCGCAAGCCGCCCTCAAAGCGGCGGAAGAACTGTTGGCCACAAACCGGGCCAAATCGAAGGCAGGGATCATGTCCATTGTGGACGTCCTCCAAGCCGAAGCCGCCGTCGCCTCACGCATTGAACAAGTGCTGGTGACCGAGCGTGCGATCCGTGACCAGGGCGATCAGCTGCGGCGGCTCCTCAATCCCGGCGAAGAGAGTTTGCGCCAAGATATCTGGATCGTCCCCACCGACATGCCCCTGTCCTTCTTGGAGCCGATCAGTCTTCAGGAAGCGATCGACACGGCCATCGACCAGCGGCCCGAAATCGCCCAGGCGAAGAAAAATATGGAAACGGGTGAAATCAATAAACAGTTTGCCCGCAACCAGCTGCTCCCCACCCTCTCACTTCAAGGCACCATGGGGATGTCGGGGCTGGGCAAAGACTACGGCGATTCTTTCACCCGCAACTTCAACGGCGATTTTTATAGCTACGGCGCTGGCCTCGTGCTGAGCTACCCTCTCGGCAACCGTTCGGCCATCAACACCTATTCAAAGCGCGAATTGGAAGCCAAGAACGCCGAGGCCGTACTGGCCAAGATCCGCCAGCAAGTGATTGTCGGCATCCGTGAAGCAGTCCGCCGGGTTCAGACCGATTTCAAACGGATCGAGACGACCCGTTCGGCCCGCATCATGGCGGAGAAGCAACTGCAAGCCGAACAGGAGCGTCTGCGGGTCGGACTCAGCACCACCCGTTTTGTGCTCGATTTTCAGCGCGACTTGGCCACGGCGCAGGCCAATGAGCTGCGGGCCACCGTCGATTATAACAAATCACTCTCCAATTTCTCACGGCACAAGGCGACGACGCTGGAACGATACAATCTTCAATTGGACTAGCAGATAGCAATACCCTCCGAGTCGGATCGGCTCGCTGATATGCCGGTAGTTGAGCGAGGCCCCGCGCTGGATCGTGCTCTAGGATGGGTTGATCTGAGGAGCCATCCGGTTACGCACCGGCAATCTTTCCAACACCATCGCCACGCATGCGATCGAAGTCACAATCATGTATCTGGCTGTGCGAGGAGCGATCGGCTAAGAATGAAGGAGGACCGGTTCTGTGAATGATCTCGTGAAGTATGCCATGTATTTTCTCTTGGGTGGAACGATCGTCAGTATCTCGACCTATCTCGGCTCGCAAGGCAAATCGTTTCTCGCCGCCTTTGCCAGTACCTTTCCTGCCATCACCGGCGCGACGTTTGTTTTGATCTACCTGAACGGAGGCAACGACGCGATTGTCAGCTATGCCAAGGATCTCTTGTGGTTTATCCCGCCCTGGATTGTCTACGTCACCACGATGATCGTGGGCGTTCCTCACATTGGGTTCTGGCCGGCCATGGTAGGCTCGCTTGTCTTGTATATGGGCTGCGTAGGCGCGGTGTGGCTGTGGTTGCGCTAGCCACAATGCTGGTTCCATCCCCGTTGAAGGGATCGGGCGAGGCTGCTACGATTGGCCAATTCCCTTCTCAGGAGTCTCGTTGTGAAGCCAGCCTCTATGGCCTCGGATCGGCCTTCCCACCTCATCATCGAAGGGGCGCGGCAGAATAATCTAAAGAATATCTCGCTCCAAATTCCTCACGATCGAGTCACGGCCATTACCGGTGTCTCAGGATCGGGAAAATCCTCCCTGGCCTTCGACACCCTGTTTGCCGAAGGCCAATGGCGGTATATCGAATCGCTCTCAACCTACGCCCGCATGTTTCTCGACAAAGTGGCCCGACCGGACGTGGATCGCGTCCTAAATGTACGCCCAGCCATTGCCATCGAGCAGAAGAACCAGGTTCGCACCGCCCGATCGACCGTCGGGACCACAACGGAAATTGCCGACCTCTTACGGTTGCTGTTCGCCAAGATTGGCAAGCCGATCTGTCCGGACTGTCGGCAAGAGGCCCGCTCGTTTCATCCGGTGACGATCACGGAAGATCTGCTCCGTCGATTCCCGGAAGCCAGAGCAATGGTGCTGTTTCCCATCACCTCGCCCACCCCAAAAGCGGTAGCACCCTTCATCCAATCACTGCTCACCCGTGGGTTTACGAGATTGAAGCTCGGTGACGACACCATAGCGCTCCAGGAGATCACGGCATCTTCGCTCCATACACAACAAACTCTCTACATCGTACTCGACCGCCTCATCGTCAGGGAGATCAACCGATCACGGCTGGCTGAGGCGGTGGAGACGGCGTTGCGGGAGGGCGAGGGACAGTGCGTCATCGAAATCATCGGTCAGGGCCTTCAGACCTACAGCACCAGCTTTCAGTGTCAGGGCTGCGGGCGGACGTTCGAGCCGATCCGGCCAATTCTCTTCTCCTTCAACCATCCCCTCGGTGCCTGCTCTGAATGTAAAGGATTCGGCAACATCCTGCGCTACAATCCGGAGCTGATAATTCCGGATCACAATAAATCACTGGTGCAGGGCGCTATCGAACCTTGGAGCAAGCCTAGCGCCGATTGGTGGCAGAAGCAGATGTTGCTTGCCATGAAGCGCAAAGGCGTCGATCTGACGACCCCATACCGGCTACTCCCGAAAGAGACTCAACACCTGCTCTGGACTGGAGACAAATCTTTTGACGGGATCAACGAGTTCTTTGAGTACCTGGAAGGCAAGCGGTACAAACTGCACGTGCGCGTAATGCTCAGCCGCTATCGCACACCCTTCGATTGTCCCGGTTGTCGAGGCAGCCGTCTGAAGCCGGATGCCCGATTCGTCAAGATCACTAATCGTGATATTCACGAGATCTCGGAACTCACGATTGAACAGGTTGCCGCGTGGGTCGAGTCCTTGCCGTTACGCCCCATGGAGCAAGACATTGCCAAGGACATCCTGCGGCAGCTACGCGCGAAACTCAGTTTTCTCCAGCGAGTAGGCCTCGGCTACCTGACACTTACCCGGCAAACCAAAACCCTGTCGGGCGGTGAAGCGCAGCGGGTGTCGCTTGCTAACCAGCTTGGGGCCCAATTAGTTGGCACGCTCTATGTGCTCGACGAGCCGACAATTGGGTTGCATGCGCGGGATACGGACTTGCTCGCGGGCATTCTTAAAGACTTGGCGCTATCAGGCAATACCGTTGTGGTCGTCGAGCATGACCGGCAAATGATCGAGTCGGCTGATCACATTGTTGAAATGGGGCCGCGATCGGGAGAACAGGGCGGACACATCGTGTGCACCGCCCCATTGGGCAAATTCTTGCACGACCCACACGCCTTAACTGCCCGTTATCTTCGAGGAGAAGATTCGCTCTCGCTGCCGAACACTCGACGCTCTGGAACGGGCAACTTCCTCGTCATCGCCGGCGCGGCGGAGCACAATCTTAAGAACCTCCTCGTGCGTCTCCCCCTCGGCATGTTCGTCTGCATCACCGGCGTCTCTGGGTCCGGCAAAAGCACCTTGGTCGAAGACACGCTGTACCGCGCACTTGCCCGCGCCTTCCGCATTGAATCGCTCCCTATGGGCCGCTTCGGAGCCATCAAGGGCCTCGAACATCTCAAGGGCGTTCGGCTCATCGATCAGCAGCCGATCGGACGCACGCCACGCTCCAATCCCATCACTTACCTGAAAGCCTTTGACGACATCCGTCACCTGTTTGCTGGCGAGCGGGAGGCGCTGCGACGAAAGCTGACAGCGAGCCACTTTTCCTTCAATACCGCCGGCGGGCGATGCGATCGGTGCGAAGGCGCGGGGGTCGAAAAGCTGGAGATGTACTTCTTCGAAGACATCTATGCCCCCTGCGAACTGTGTGAAGGAAAACGGTTCAAACCGGAGGTCCTAAACATTCGCTATCGTGGCAAGACGATTTCGGATGTCCTCGCCATGACGGTCGATGAGGCTCTGCACTTTTTCACCGGCCCCCTAAAGCTCCAAGAACGATTGCATCTGCTCTCGTCGATCGGCTTGGGTTACCTCCGCCTTGGCCAGTCGGCGACGACACTCTCCGGCGGCGAGGCACAACGGATGAAAGTTGCAGCGGAGTTGAAAGACGGAGCGGCGAAAGATTGGCTCTACATCATGGACGAACCGACAACAGGCCTCCACTTCGACGACGTCAAGAAACTCTTGGCCGTCTTGCACAAGCTCGTGAATGCCAGCAACACATTGGTGATCGTGGAACATAATATGGATGTGATCAAGTCGGCCGACTGGATCATCGACCTCGGCCCTGAAGGCGGGATCGCCGGAGGCCAAATCGTCGCGGAAGGCCGTCCTGAACAAGTAGCCAAAGTGGCTGCGTCACATACCGGGCGGTTTCTTTCCAAGATTCTGAACGGATCACAGTCGTGAACTTTGACCAGCAACTTGCTTAGGGATCAGCGCTCGTTCTCTCGTGAATGATAGGCAGGATGAGAGCGCACGTTAGCTGCGTTCTGACTTGCCGACTTCCTTCGTCGGCTGCTCACTCACCAGTTTCTTGCGCAGATATTTCTTGCTGAACGCCGTCACAACGAAGGCCAGTCCGATGGCGATCGGGACGAAGACGGCTGAGGCCAGATTGGCGTTGGTCAGCCAGCCCATCTCCTGAAATCCTTTGAACACATATCCGACTAGGCCCGTCAGGTAATAGGCGATCACGATAATCGATAACCTTTCTACGGTATGTTGGAGGATCACCTGGCTCTTCGTCGTCTTATCCACGGATTGCAAGAGCGTGAGGTTCTGTGCCTCGACAATCAAGTCAATGCGGGTGCGGATAATACTGATGATCCCTTCAAACCCATTTCGCAAAGTATCAACCCGTTTCAAGAGCTGCTGATAGCCCTCAGCCACACCGGTAATTCCCTTGAGCACATAGTCGGAGATCGGACGATAAGTCTCCAGCGGTTTCTCCCCCAATGACTCCAGCGTGGAATGCACGATCTTGTCATATGGCACCGAGGCCGACAGCTCGAAGTGTAGCTTGCCGGCCATGCGATTTGTCTTTAACAAATCCTGGGTCAAGCTGTTCAGCCAGCGTTGCAATGCCTGTGAGTCGGCATGGCCGATATGGTTGGTAATGATTTCCCGCTGCTGGAGATGAACCTGCTCGAATTTATAGACCTGATCGATCGCGGCGGAAAACAACGGCTTCTGCATCAACAAAAGATGATAGTAGGTTTCAATCCGCACGAGGTTATCAACGATGTCTTTCAGGTGCGACGAATTAGCGCGAGGTGACCCGACCGTCACCCAATACCGTTCCCTCCCCTGTTCATCTGGCGTAAAACTAGTGAATACACGGGTCCATTCGTCGAGCATACAGCTCCCGTACAGGACTCGGCCGAGAAGTAGCGCACGCAGGCGATCGGAGGATGGTGGCAGTTCCTGCGTCAGGAGAATATCCAATCGGCAGACTTCCGCCCCCAAGGTCCTACCGGGTAATTGATAGGCCGGAAACGTCAGCGAACCGAATGTGACGCCGTTCTTTCCAGGGGGAGGGAGGTGCCACACCTGGTAATTATAATACTCAGTATGTGCCTGCCAGATTACGATGAGCCGGTCTCCGCTCTCAGCCTCCTTCACCCCATACCCGAAGGCATCCCGCAAGACGACGGTCTCTCCGGAGATCTTGAGAGTTTCCAGCAGCGATTGGAACTCTGAGCGGCTCTGCTGACGCTGAGTTGGTGGGTCCGCCATGCGGAAGGCCTTGTAATGCACATGTGCGGGAGCGCGCAGCCAGTCGATCAGGGTCACCTGCGGCTGCTCATGCAATTTCCTCAATAACAGGTCAGTTGACGGACGCTCTTCTGACGGTTGATTCACATTCAATCCTTCTCGCTATAATCCCGGACGCTTCTCCGCGGTCATACGCACATTAAGCACTTGATCCGCCCGTCTCACGTCGAGTTGCAAGGCTTCTCCGCTTCAACCCAGCATAGTCCCTTCGCCTCTTATTCAGTCTTGATCCCTGACAACGGCTCGGCATTGCCGGCCATCACACGATCGCCGACCTTGAGCTCAGCCTTTTCAGTCGATAACCTTCCCCCTAACTCCCTCACCACATAGAATCGTCTCCCTCGCTCTTCACTGCAATTCCCAGTGAACCCCGATCCGTCCGAATCCCAATAGTTCGATCTGCGAGCCGAACTGGGTGAGGATCTGATGGATGATCAGGCGCACGGAGCTTTCCAGATTCTCGTTTGTTGGATCGGCGAGATGTCCTTGCCCGTTGAATAGAAGCACGCCGGTCTTCACATCGATCATCCGCAAGGCCAACGACACGCTGTTGGTGCGTTCTTGCTCGCCCCGTTCCCATTGCTGCACCTCCCCAACAATGACCGCTTGAGCACCAACCAATTTCCCGACCCTAGGATCGTTCACGTCGTCGGCATGAATGAGCTGGATAACCTGTTCCTGCAACAAGTCATCCAGCTGAGCCTATTCGACCATCCACGCATCGAGGTCCAGCATCAGCGTGGTAACGATATCAGCCATCTGTGAACCGCTTCCTGACACACTGGCGGCATCGTCGAACAGCATCACCGCGATCGTCTGGTACCGGCCAATCGTGTCTCGATCGATCGGCCCTTTCCCCGAGACGACGGGCTCCGGCCTTGCCCACGATCCTTCTCCGACGGAAGGTGCGCTCACGGCGACGCAGGCACGCTGCCTTTTCGCGATGACCTTCGGCACCCTCCATGCACAGAGCTCGTTATCGATGAGGACAACATGCCGTGGCTATTCGCGTTGATCGGACAGAACATTCGTGATCGGATAGAAGAGGCACCAGCCGACCACCATTGAGAGGAGATAACAGGCCAGTTCATATCACCATTGCTTTCTGGTGGTCAGGGAGTATGCCCAGACCAGAACTCGCCAATCGTTCTTGAGCACGCGGTCCGGATGCTCGATGTGATCAAGAACCTACGCCTTCGTCATAGGTACAGCAAGCCGATCCAGCTTCGCTTCGGATTTCAGAATGGTGTAGCCGAAACCGCAACCGGACATCAGCACCCACATCATGCTCATCACGGTAACACTCAGGAGTGATCGCACGCGCATTCCACACTTCTCATCCATTGGCATACAAAGAGCGTAGCACTCAGTCAGGAACAGCTGCAATGGAGATTATACGAGACATCAATTGGAAGAAGGATCGAGCGGCATCTCGGCATATGGCCAGTAGGCCTCATCCAGCGTACGCAACAACTCGCGCCAAACTGAGACGGGATCTGCGGCAAACACCCACTGCGGTTCGGCGGGTACCAGAATCCATGAGCCAGTTTTCATCTCATGTTCCAACTGGCCCGGCCCCCACCCCGAATAGCCCAGATACGCGCGGAAGGATTCCTTGCTGCTGGCATTGGTGAGGATCCGCTCTACCATATTCATATCACCGCCGAGACAGACGCCGTCGAACACGGGATGCGCATTTTCTGGAAACTGGCTCCCCCGATAGAGCAGCATGACTTGGTTGGGCTGCACGGGGCCACCGGCATAGAGCACATGGCCAGCCCCTTCGATGATCGGCACTTGCGGCAACGCTTCTGAAATAGACATAGCCGTCGGACGGTTGACCACCACACCCAAAGCGCCTTCCGGCCCATGTTCGCATAGGAGCACCACCGTCTGGCGAAAATTCGAATCACGCAGATTAGGCGCGGCGATCAGAAAGATCCCTTTACCGAGTTTCAGTTCCATGCGCAAATCCTATCGTGTCCCCCCTCGGTCGCGCAAGCACGACGCAAGAATCACTGTGATATCGAGTAAGTGTTACATCTGATATAGGGATCCACGGCGATCACGCAACAAGTCGTTATACCGATTCAACTGTTTGTTGCGCGCTTCGGTGGGGTCGATGTCGAGCACGGCAAAATCTTCGCCATTGCGGGAAGCCCGATACTGGATGACGCCCTTCGGAGTCACAATTTCACTGCTCCCAATGTAGGTTAACCGATCTTTCCCTCCACGAGCCTCGCTGCCGATCCGATTACAAGTAATGGCGAAGACACGATTTTCCAGGCACCGCACCGGCATGGAGTCAGGGCAGTTTGGTAGCACGAGATTGGACGGATGGCAGATGATGTCGGCTCCCTGCAGGGCCAAAGAACGGGCCGCTTCCGGATAATACCAATCAAAACATATCATTACACCGATCTTCGCCGCACCGATATCCCACACCTGGAATCCGGTATCGCCCGGCGTGAAGAACAGGGTTTCCTCATAGAACAGGTGCGTCTTGCGATAGCACCCAAGAAACCCGGAGGGTCCCACGATAACGGCTGAATTATAGCAGCGTAAACCGGACTGTTCCGGCAATCCGGCAACGATGTGCATCTGGCGGCGTGTGGCTACATCGATCAAGCGGCGAACGGTCTGGCCGTCAGGAACCGGCTCTGCCAACCGGTGGGTCTCCTCCTGTGACACGAATTGATAGCCCGATGCAAAAAGTTCTGGCAAAACAATAAGGTCAGCCTCCGCCTGCTCCAGCCTTGCCGTCACCAGATCAAGATTCTTAGCCACATCCCCAAACAGCGGCTCATATTGATAGAACCCAACACGCATAGTGGACTTCACTTCATATGAGAACGGGCAGGGAGTAATCCCTGCCCGTTCCATAATTACCCGTCGCTAGCTCACGGCTGCCAGCTTTCAATTAACCACTCTTATTTCACTTCCGATAAATGCATCGCACCACCGTCCGCGTGATCTTTGCACGCATTGGCATGCCCGGCCTTGCCATGCAAGACGGCTTCCTTCAAATGTTTTACACCCTCATCCAAATGCGGATTTTTCAGGCCGGCGGCCTGCGCGTGCTTGAGTGCTTCTTCCGCATGCTGGACACAGGCATCTGCATGCCCTTCCTTCGCGTGCGCGGCGGCACTCCGTGCATGCTCAACCGCTTCATCCACATGTTTGTTCCCGGCAAGTGCCATACTGCTCAACATGGGCATACCGAGGAGTACTCCGACCGCAGCCAGAACCAACGCCCCCTGACCAATCTTCATTCTCATCGCCGCCCCCATGGTTAGAGCTCAAAGCATCAGCAACATCTCTTGGATCGTGCGTTCACCTTACACAGCAGTCCAAACCCTGTCAAGAAGGCCTGGCCGTCTGGTCGAAACCCAGGATCTTTTGAAGTGCATGAAAATCTTTCTCCACTGGACACGCAAAGTCCCGGCTCCACTCCCACCAGGACCCCGGATAATTTTTGATCGTCCGATACCCCGTGAGCTTGAGAATAACATACAGCCATGCTGCTCGCACACCGCCGGTACAATAACAGATCACCTCCTGATCGCCTCTGATGCCTTTGTCCTCCAACATCTCCCTGATCACATCTACATCTTTAACCGTCGCATCCTTGTTCAAGAATTTATTCCAAGCCATATGGATGGCCGACGGGATGTGCCCGGACCTCGGAATGCCCGGCACTTCCTTCCCCACGTATTCTTCCAAACTCCGTGCATCTAAGATGGCAGTTTGGTCATGGGAGGCTCGCACAATCAGCTTCAATTCGTCCTTGGAAATCGCAAGGGTTTTCACAGGTTGCGCATTGAAATTGCCGGCACGTGGTGACACATGACCATACTCAAAGGGGCGGCGTTCGGCCGTCCACTTAACCCACCCACCATCCAAAATCCGCAGATGCTGGTGACCAAAGTATTCCAACATCCAGAACATCCGCCCTTCGTCCCCCCAGTTATCGAAGGGATTGGAGTAGATCACGACCTCGCTTTCATTGCTGATGCCGAGCGTGCGCAAATGCCGTTCGATCTGACCAATATCAGGATTCAGCAACCCTTTCGGCACAGCATCGGGATCGCTGTACTCATGCCACGTCGTATGCGCGGCGCCTGGAATATGTCCGCCGAATTCATAGGCCGCCCGGCCACGCACATCGATCACCACGAGGCCTGGCGAACCCAATCGGTTGTACAATGTTTCTGTATCAATCAATAGCGGGTGGTTCATAAATTGTCCTTTGTGTCAGCGATGGCGCTCCGGTGCGTAATCCGAATTCATATGCGCAGAAGAGTCTGAATATGCGCGTCAATGGATGCAGCGAGCGCCGTCAGATTGTAGCCACCTTCAAGCGACGAGAGAATCCGGCCCTCCGCATGGCGTGTAGCAATTCCAGCGAGTATGCCCGTCAGATCGGCATACCCCACTTCTGTCAGTTCCATGCTTGCCAACGGATCGTCCTTGTGTGCGTCGAATCCCGCGGAGACGATCACAAATTCTGGCTTGAACGCATCAGCCGCCGGCACGAGGACCTTGTAAAAAATTGCTCGGTACTCATCGTCGCCCTCACCGGCTTTCATCGGCACGTTGATCGTGTATCCCTCACCGGGTCCCCGGCCTCGTTCATCCGCCCGCCCGGTGCCGGGATAATGAGGATACTGGTGTGTACTAAAAAACAGAACAGAGGGATCATCCTCAAAACTATGTTGTGTCCCGTTGCCATGATGCACGTCCCAATCGACAATTAATATTCTGGAAAGCCCGTACTTCTTCTGTGCATAGTGCGCAGCGATGGCAACGTTATTGAAGAGACAGAAACCCATAGCCCGTCCTGCCTCGGCATGATGACCCGGCGGCCGCACAGCACAAAATACGTGATCGACCTGCCCAGCCATGATAGCATCGACTCCAGCCAGTGCACCGCCTGCTGCCAGATAAGCGGCATCGAGGGAAGCAGGCGACATGAACGTATCGGGATCGAGAGAGACACGGCCGCTCGTCGGCGCATGCCGCTTCAACGAGGCGACATAACTGGGCGTATGAACCAGCGTAATCCATTCATCCTCAGCTTTTCGCGGCTCGATCCTGGTCAGGCGAGCCATCGTCCCACTCTGCTCCAACTGTTGCATGATCGCCCGCAGCCTGTTGGGCGACTCCGGATGCCCAACTCCCATGTCATGTTCTAAATATGCTGGATGATAGACCAGACCGGTGATTCCCATAGCAGAGCCGTAAAATGTACACCGTACGTGGTGAAACGTGTTCTCAGATTATCATGCAGGAAAGAGCATAGACAACGAGTAGGGGCTGCTGCTATCGTTTGCGGCCACAGAAGGAGCACTGATGCCGAATCCAAGAATCGAACCGCTCAAAAAGATCCTTGCCATGGACCCGAACGACGATGTCGCCTGGTTCAGTCTCGGCAAAGCTTATCTGGACGACGGCAATTTCGAGAAGGCCGCTATCGCGTTGCAGCAATGTATCACGGTCAAGCCTACCTACTCCGCCGCCTACTTTGCATTGGCGCAATCGCTCCAAAAGCTCAACCACCTTGACGAATGTCGGACCGTCTGCGCCACTGGCATCGACGTCTCGACCAAGAACGGCGACGCCATGGTCACCAAGAATTTAGAAGCTCTGAAGAGTGCCTTGCCACAATGATATCCCATCGATCACCATCCTCACCATTTGCGCTTCCCTCGTGGGCAGTCTGTCGTTTGCAGAGCCAGAAGAACCCGATCACTACAGACCAAGCCCGCATGGGTTTCGTCATTGAGTTGGCAGCAGCCAATGTCGAGGAAGGAACCGGTGGTCCGTTCGGTGCCGCGGTGTTCGAACGCCGCACAGGTCAGCTTGTCGCGATCGGCGTAAACCTCGTTGAATCGACCCGCTGTTCTCATGCCCACGCTGAAATGGCTGCCCTCGCTAACGCCCAACGCACGCTCGGGAATTTTAACCTTGGCGCTGACAGTTTGCCTCAGCATGAGCTCGTGACCAGCTGCGAACCCTGTGCGATGTGTTATGGGGCGATCCCCTGGTCCGGCGTCAGGCGCGTGGTGTGCGGCGCTCGTGCTAGTGACGCGGAAGCAATTGGGTTTGATGAAGGGGCTAAACCGAAGCAGTGGGTGAGGGAACTGAACAAACGAGGCATCTCCGTTGTCCGTGATCTCTGCCGACAAGAAGCCGTCGCCGTCCTTCAGCACTATAAGGCTACCGGCGGCGCCATCTATGGCACCAGCCGGATGCGATAAGACGCTCCTGACCTCCCGATACAGTTACAAGTCTTCCAGACAGATTGCAGGCTAACGGTCTTTCTTGGGTAAAACCATCCCAGGATTCACGCGACGGCAGAACCGCCTTTGCCGTTCGAAGGTGGATCGAAAACATTCGGTTGCCGCTTAGCGACTTCCTCATACATGTCGTCGAGCCAGCGGCTGGCACACCCAAGCACTTCCCGTACCAGTGGCTCCGGTTGACCGGTCCGCTTGATGGTCCATTGCGATACATACTCCATGAGGGCATCCCGTTCAAATGACCGACTGGACTGTGTAACCAACATCACCAGTTCGCCCAAGCCGGTTTTCAGAATCTCGGCCACCATGTCCCGGCCATAGGATGTGCTGGCGGTCACGTATTGAATGGCCCGATTGATTTCTTGGTCGGTCATGGCGGTTATGTTGAAACCGTGTCACATTCCTAGGATCTCCGTCAATGTATCCAATTCGGTCGGCTTGCGCACCACATTTTTCTCCTCTCCACAACATGCTCGATGCTATGATTGGTTCATCATCTGATTCACCCATCAAGGAGTATCCAATGGCCGGAAAGAGCCGCACACAACGTACCACGACACGCAGCCGTTCGACGTTTCCCGATCGGTGGGATCTCACCCAGCTGGTCAAAGACCCGGCCGTCGGCATCGACTCCTTATTGGCCGATCTCGAATCGAAGGTTGCCGAGATTGAAGCGGCGCGGCTGACGCTGGCCCCATCCATGCCAAGCCAGGATCTCCTTGCGCTACTGCGTCTCACCGAAGTAGTTGTCCAAGGTTCCTCGCGTCTCGGCGCCTATGCGTATCTGCGATACTCCGAAAACACAAAGGATGCGGAGGCAAGATCGCTAAAAACCCGGATGGAGGAACGGCTGACTGGTCTGAGTAATCGTCTGCTCTTTTTTGAGCTCTGGTGGCAGAGTGTCGATGAAACCAATGCCGCGCGCCTGATGGCCGACGCGGGTGATCTACGCTACCACTTGGAAACGATCCGGCGCTTTAAGCCCCATACCCTATCAGAACCGGAAGAAAAGATTGTCAATCTCAAAAACGTCACTGGCCGAAGCGCGGTCTACACGCTGTACGATATTGTGACAAACGGATTTACTTTTACGATGGTGGTCGACGGCAAGAACAAGATCGTCAACCGTGAAGAATTGATGACCTATGTGCGAAGTCCAAAAGCTTCTGTGCGCCAGGCGGCCTATCAAGAGCTCTATCGCGTCTTCACCACCCAGCGCGACCTGTTGGGTGAGATCTACAAGACGCTCGTGAACGATGTGAAATCGGAAAATCTCGGGCTCCGCCGCTTCTCAGCCCCGATCGCCAGCCGCAATCTCAGCAACGATGTGCCGGATCAAGCGGTCGACGTGCTGCTGGCCTCCTGCGCCAAGAATGCTAGCATCTTCCAACAGTATTTCTCGCTGAAAGCCAAGATTTGCAACATCAAGCCGATGAACCGCTATCACCTCTACGCGCCACATCGTACGGAGTCCAAAACGTACAAGTATGCTGACGCGGTCACGATGGTACTCGACGCCTACCGCGGTTTCAGCCCTCGCCTAGCTGATTTGGCCGAACAAGTGTTCCACGATCGACACATCGATGCTCCGACAAGGCCGGGCAAACTAGGTGGCGCCTATTGCTACAGTATCGTCCCCGGCATGACGCCCTATGTCATGCTCAATTACACCGAAGAAGCCCGCGATATTGCCACCATGGCACACGAACTCGGTCATGCCGTCCATGGGATGCTGGCGAAGAATCATTCCGTGTTTACCTTTCACTCGACCCTCCCACTGGCCGAAACGGCATCGGTCTTCGGCGAGCGCATTCTCTCTGACGCCCTGATGTCTCAGGAACGGAACAAGGCCGTGCAACAGGGGTTGCTACTGAGCCAGTTAGACGACATCTATGCTACGGTGTTGCGGCAAGCCTATTTCGTCCGATTTGAAAAGCTCGCCCATCAGATGATCGCGGACGGCGCAACAGCCGATCAATTGGCCAAATCCTATGGGCAGGAACTCCGGCAACAATTCGGAAAAGCTGTGAGGGTACCAGACGAATTTCAATGGGAGTGGCTCACCATCCCTCATATTTTTGCCAGCCCGTTCTATTGCTACGCTTACAGCTTCGGTAATTTACTCGTGCTGGCACTCTACCGCATGTACAAGGAACAAGGAGCTTCGTTCGTGCCAAAATATCTTGACCTCCTGGCGACCGGCGGGTCGCAATCACCGCAACAAATCCTTGCCACCGTCGGCGTTGATATGACCTCGGAATCTTTCTGGCAAGCCGGCTTCGATACAATCCGAGAGATGGTGGAACAATTGGAAGAGACGATGTGAGGCTCTGGATTGACAGATGGAAGAAGGATTCATACATCGCGGGCGTTAGACAGATGATGGATCGATTCTTCTTAGATATGGGTCTACATGAGAGTCGATATTGCCGGTGGAACAGGCTTTATCGGTCGGGCTTATGTGTCTCGCTTGGTCAAGCAGAACACCACGTCGTACTGCTCACGCGCAGAAAAGAAGAATATCAACGGTCGCTTGGCGTACACGTTACACCCGTCGAGTGGAACGTTCATGAAGCAGAGGCCTAGAAGCGCGCTCTCGATGGCGCCGATGCTGTCATCAATCTCGCCAATGCGTCGATCGCCGATAACCGTTGAACCAACGCCCGCAAACGATTTCTAACCGAGAGCCGAGTTGATACCACCAGCCTGCTGGTTGATGCTATCGCTCGCTGTTCATCGAAACCTCACACACTGATCAACGCCTTCGGTATCGGCTATTACGACCGATCTCTGTTTGGCATGGGAACACAAGACGCTCAGACTCGAAATATTCAATGTGCCCGTAGTGCTACTGTAAGCTGGGATGATACCTGAACAAGACGGGGGGGCGCTGCCGAAGATGCTGCTGCCGTTTCGACTTTCCCTCGGTGAGCCAATTCTACTGGGCACTCAGTGGATCCCATGGATTCATCGGCACAATCACATCAGTCTGATCCAGTGGCTGCTGGCCACACCGAGTATTTCTGACCCCGTCAATGCCGTGGCTCCGGAAGCCGCGACGATGATGCAATTCTGCAAAGCACTCGGGCTTACCCTTCGCCGCCCATCGTGGCTTCCTGTGCCACGCTTCG
>VGXB01000042.1 GCA_016873515.1 Nitrospira sp. | reverse complement strand
CGTGATCCATAACCGAGCAAGATGCTCGAGAGGAGTCGTATGCTGGCAGCAAGGGGGGAAGTGATGTATCTCGCAGAATTGAAACAGAAGTCGATTGCGGACCTCAATGGCGTGGCTCACGAACTGAAGATCGAAGGGGCCGCTAATCTGAGGAAGCAGGAATTGATCTTTGCCATTCTACAAGCTCAGACAGAGAATAACGGGGTGGTCTTCGGGGAAGGCGTCCTCGAGACTCTCCCCGACGGCTTCGGCTTTCTGCGCGCGCCAGACTCGAACTATCTTCCCGGTCCCGACGATATCTATATCTCCCCATCGCAAATCCGGCGGTTCAGCCTGCGCACCGGCGACATTGTGTCGGGGCAGATCCGTCCTCCGAAAGAGAGCGAGCGGTATTTCGCGTTGCTCAAGGTGGAGAAGGTCAACTACGAAGATCCGGAAGTCGCGCGGGACAAGATTCTGTTCGACAACCTGACGCCCCTGTATCCTGAAGAACGGATTAATTTAGAGTTTGATCGGGAGGAGTACTGCACACGAGTGATGGAGCTTGTTGCGCCGATCGGGAAGGGCCAGCGCGGACTGATCGTGGCCGCTCCGCGCACCGGCAAGACGATGCTGCTGCAGGCGATCGCTCGTGCCATCATCAAGAATCATAAAGAAGTGACGCTGATCGTGCTGCTAATCGATGAACGGCCAGAGGAAGTCACGGATTGGCAACGGCAAGTTAAGGCAGAAGTCATCAGCTCCACGTTCGATGAGCCGGCGCAACGTCATGCGCAAGTCGCGGAAATGGTGCTGGAAAAGGCGAAGCGGCTCGTCGAGCACAAGAAAGACGTGGTCATTCTGCTGGACAGCATCACGCGTCTGGCGCGTGCCTACAATACGATTGCCCCGCCCAGCGGCAAGGTGCTCTCCGGCGGTCTGGACTCCAACGCGTTGCAGCGCCCGAAGCGGTTTTTCGGTGCCGCACGAAACATCGAAAACGGCGGGAGCTTGACCATCATGGCGACGGCCTTGGTCGATACCGGAAGCCGTATGGACGATGTGATCTTTGAGGAATTCAAGGGAACCGGCAATATGGAAGTCCATCTGGACCGCCGGTTGGCCGACAAACGCCTCTTCCCGGCGATCGATATCAGCCAGTCTGGTACGCGCAAGGAAGAATTGCTGGTGGACAAGGATCGGCTCAACAAGATGTGGATTCTGCGTAAAGTGCTGAGCCCGTTGGGTACAATGGAGGCGATGGAATTCCTGATGGACAAGATTCAGGGGAGCAAGACCAACCAGGATTTCTTGCAGTCCATGAACCGGTAAACAGTGCTTGTTTCTTCTCCCCCGCTTCGGCTACAGTACGCACTCTTGTTGAGGGCTACGAAATGAGGTGAACGTTCGGTAAGGAGTGATCGGATCATGCAAAAAGCTATTCATCCAGTTTATCGGGAAGCCACAGTCCATTGCGCCTGTGGGAATTCGTTCAAAACGAGGACCACCATCGGTGACATTAGCGTCGATATCTGTTCCGCCTGCCATCCGTTCTTTACCGGTACGCAGAAGATCGTCGATACCGAAGGGCGGGTCGAGCGATTCAAGAAGAAATATGCGAAGAAGGGCCAGTAGCGCCCATACGGCTAAAGCAAGAGACCCTGCTTCGCAACGAAGCAGGGTCTCTTTGTTTTTCTAGACGAGTTGAGTTGAGGTACGAGGCAAGTGGAGAGAGGACATGGAGGCGACGTTACTTAAGAAGTGGGAATCCATTGTGTTACGGTTTCATGAGTTAACTGATCAACTCATGGATCCGTCCGTCGTCAGCCAACCGACCCAACTGCGCAAGCTCAGCAAGGAACGGACCGAGCTTGAACCGGCGGTCGAACTGCTGGAGACCTATCACGACTTAGCCAAGCAGCTGGAAGAGGCCGCACAAATTCTTGCGGACTCAACGGCTGGGCAAGAGTTACATCGAATGGCAATGGAGGAAACTGCAACTTTGGCGCGTCAGAGGAGCGAGCTGGAAGCACAGGTAAAAGAGTTCCTCATTCCCAAAGATCCGAAGGACGAAAAGAATCTGGTACTGGAAATTCGGGCGGGTACTGGCGGCGAAGAGGCGGCGCTCTTTGTGGGGGAACTGTTTCGTCTCTACACTAGGTTCGCGGAACGCAAAGGTTTGAAGGTCGATACGGTCGAAGCATCGGAGACCGGCATCGGCGGGTATAAGAATATCGTGGCGTTGGTCGAAGGGAGGGGGGCGTACGGCTCCTTCAAATTTGAGGCTGGAGTGCATCGTGTTCAACGGGTGCCGGTTACGGAAGCATCCGGCCGGATTCATACTTCGACGGTGACGGTGGCGGTGATGCCGGAAGTCGATGAGGTGGATGTACAGATCGATCCGAAGGACTTGCGCATCGACACGTTTTGTTCGTCAGGTGCGGGCGGGCAAAGCGTGAACACCACCTACTCGGCCGTCCGGATCACCCATCTTCCCACTGGTGTCGTGGTATCCTGCCAGGATGAGCGGTCACAGTTGAAGAACCGGACCAAGGCCATGCGGACGTTGCGGGCTCGGATCGTCGAAGCGGAGTGTGAAAAACAAGAAGCGGAGATCGCACAGAACCGAAAATCGCAGGTCGGGACAGGCGAACGCAGCGAAAAGATCCGGACATACAATTTCCCGCAGAACCGGGTTACGGACCATCGAGTCGGTGTCACGCTGCACAAGCTCGAATTGGTCATGGAGGGCGACCTCGACGATATCGTCCAGGCGCTGAAGGAGCAACAGCAGCGGCAAGCGGAAGCCGCACCAGCGTAACGGATCACGAGATCGGCATGACAGCATTCAACACGATAGACGAGTTGCTTGCGTGGGCCAGGCAGGTCTTGGACCAGGCCGCAATTGAGAGCGCGACTCAGGAGTCCCGGTGGTTGGTGGGGCATGCACTGGGATTGGAATCCCACCACTTGGCCAGCCAAGCAGGGCGATCGGTTGCGCCAGACAAACGGATCCAGGCCGAATCGCTGGTGTCCAGGCGCGCGGCGCGTGAGCCATTGCAATACATTTTGGGCACACAAGAGTTCTGTGGGCTTGATTTTTTCGTAGGCCCGGCCGTCTTAATTCCCAGGCCTGAGACAGAAATCTTGTTGCGCGAGGCGCTCAGAGCCGTCGACTTGAATAAGAATTCCGTGCTGGTTGATGTCGGCACCGGCTCAGGCTGTCTGGCAGTGACCTTGGCGACGATCCTTTCCCGAACACGGGTGCTCGCCGTGGATTCCTCGACGGATGCCCTGGCCGCAGCAAAGGCAAATGCGGAACGGCAGACGGTTGCAGACCGAATTGAATTTCTCGAAGGTGACCTCCTGTCTCCATTGCGCGACCGAGGATTGATGGGGCAGGTGGACGTCATTGTCTCGAACCCTCCATACATTGCCGAGCCGGACTGGATGGGATTGCAGCCGGAAGTCCGTGACTTCGAGCCCCGGTCGGCGTTGGTCAGTGGGCCGAAGGGCACCGAGTTCCATGAGCGGCTACTGCGTGAGTCCAAGGAGTATCTGATGCTCGGCGGATCGCTGGTGATGGAAATCGGCCAGAGACAACGGCCCGCTGTCCAAGAGATGGCCGAGCAGCTTGGGGGGTACACGCCGATTGAAATTGCCAAAGATGGCGCCGACATCGAACGAATCGTGATCTTTCGGCGGTTGAACTAGGTTATGGATACGATCGTCATCACAGGTGGCAATCGGCTGCACGGAGAAGTGCGGATCAGCGGGGCCAAGAACGCCGCGTTGCCGATCTTGGCCTCGACGATCCTGGGCGGCGGCGAATGTGTGATTACCAATGTTCCGCGCGTGGTCGATGTCTTGACCATGGGGAAGCTCTTGAGTATCTTCGGAGCGAAGGTTTCCCATGAAGGGAGCCGGATGATCATCAAAGCGGATGTGATCAACTCTACCGAAGCTCCCTATGATTTGCTCAAAACCATGCGGGCGTCTGTGTTAGCACTGGGGCCGCTGGTTGCCCGGTGGGGGAAGGCCAAGGTTTCACTCCCGGGCGGTTGTGCGATCGGGTCTCGTCCGGTTAACCTTCATCTCGCTGGCCTGGCGAAATTAGGAGCTGACATTTCCGTCGAGCACGGATATATCACGGCCACGGCCAAACGGTTGAGAGGCGCGCGCATCTATTGTGATATACCGACGGTTACTGGAACGGAGAACTTGATGATGGCGGCGTCGTTAGCCGAAGGGACCACGGTGTTGGAGAATGCTGCAAAAGAGCCTGAAGTCAATGACTTGGCAGATTTCCTGCTCAAGCGTGGCGCACGAATTGAAGGGGCCGGGACAGATGTGATTACGATCGAAGGGGTCCGGGAGCTTCAAGGCGGGGATCATGAGGTTATCCCCGATCGGATCGAAGCCGGTACCTATCTGGCAGCCGGAGCGATCACAGGAGGCGATGTCACGATTACCCATTGCCGGCCAGTCCACCTTGAAGCCATGCTTATGAAATTGAGAGAAGCGGGAGCTGAGGTTCAGACTGAGAAAGACCGCATTCATATCAGGACATCAGATAGGTTAAAGGGCACCGATCTGAGGACCTTACCCTATCCGGGATTTCCGACTGACATGCAAGCGCAAATGGTCGCGCTGATGACGGTGGCTGACGGTACCAGCGTGGTGACCGAAACGGTGTTCGAGAGTCGATTTATGCATGTTGAGGAATTGCGGCGGATGGGGGCCTCTATCCGGGTCGAAGGCAATCGGCTGGTTGTGACGGGACGGCCAAGCTTGATGGGGGCACCGGTCATGGCATCGGATCTTCGGGCGAGCGCGGGGCTAATCCTTGCCGGTCTGGCAGCCGAGGGCGTTACGGAAGTGCAACGGGTGTATCACCTCGATCGGGGGTATGAGCGGATTGAAGAAAAATTACAGGCATTGGGGGCTACCATCGAACGCCGGAAATCAGGCGAGGTTGTCCACTAAGATGTGCAAATGCTGACCATTGCGCTCTCCAAGGGGAAATTAATTGAATCTGCGCTGGAGCTATTCCGGCGGGCCGGGTACGGTGTGGCCGGGTTGTCGGGGGAAAGCCGGCGTCTCGTGTTTGCCTGTCCGGACATCGGGATGACGTTCCTGATCGTCCGACCCAGCGACGTGCCAACCTACGTGGAATATGGGGGTGCGGACGCTGGCATTGTGGGCAAAGACGTGCTCATGGAACAAGACAGCGACGTGTATGAGCCATTGGATTTATGGTTTGGAGCGTGTAGAATCTCGGTCGCCGCGCTCATGGGAGAAGGGCTGCGCGATCGGCTGTCGTCAAAAATCCGCATCGCCACGAAATATCCCAAGATCACCGAGCGGTTTTTCAATGAACGGGGCATCTCGGTCGAGATCATCAAGCTCTATGGCTCGATTGAGTTGGCCCCTGTCGTGGGATTGGCCGATCGTATCGTCGATCTGGTCGAAACCGGCAGCACGCTCAAGGCCCACGATCTTGTTGAAGTGGAAGTGATCGCTCATTCGACAGCGCGCTTTATTGTCAATAGAGCGAGTCTCCGACTGAAACATGAACCGCTCGTGGAGTTGATCCGCAGACTCCGGGTGGCGCTGGAACCCCGAGCCTCGATGCTCGGGAAGGGTCGCCCCTCGACCACCCGCAGGGGCAAGAAAAAGGCGGTGCGTGCATGAAGATCATTACCCAAGCAGATCGAAGGTTCCTCCCTAGCCTCAAGAAGGCCGTGACTCGAGGCCAAACGGTCGGCGCCGCAGTAGAAAAAACCGTCCGCACCATTCTGCAGGCTGTCGAGCGCAGCGGCGACAGGGCGGTGTTGCAGTACACCAAGCAGTTTGACAAGGTGGCGTTGAAACCCGACGTCTTGCGTGTGACGCCGGAAGAAATCAAAAACGCCTACTTTCATATCCGTAAAGATGAAGGCGATGCGCTCAGGCTTGCTGCGAAACGGATTATCGCCTTTCACGAACGTCAGCGGACCAAGACCTGGATGTATCAGGATGGCGACGTGACGTTAGGGCAGGCCGTGGCGCCTCTCGACGCGGTTGGTGTGTATGTGCCGGGTGGAAAGGCTGTGTACCCCTCGACAGTCTTGATGTGCGCGGTTCCGGCCAAAGTCGCGGGGGTGCAACGGGTCGTGATGGTGACCCCGCCGCAGAAAGGCCCCATCAATCCCTATCTGTTGGTTGCGGCCGATATCGCCGGCGTCACGGAAATTTATCGCGCTGGTGGCGTGCAAGCTGTTGCCGCCCTGGCCTATGGAACGAAAATCATCGCCAAGGTCGACAAGATCGTCGGCCCTGGCAATATCTATGTGGCGACCGCTAAGCGGTTGCTCTATGGGATTGTTGGGATTGATATGATCGCCGGGCCCAGCGAGTTGCTGGTCGTAGCCGACGAATATGCCAACCCTGCCCATGTCGCTGCCGATCTTCTCTGTGAAGCCGAGCACGACGAGGATGCGCAAGTCTTTTTGGTGACGACTTCGGAACGATTGGCAAAAGACGTCTCGAAGCTGATCGAGCAGCAGCTGAAAGGGCTCCAGCGCGAGAAAATCGCCTCAAGAGCCATTGCTCGTCATGCTGTCGCGTTCGTCGTGGAGACGATCGATGAAGCGATTGACGTGGCCAATCAGATCGCCGCTGAACATTTGACCCTCTCGGTCGATAATCCGTTCGATTATTTGGAGCAGATTCGGCACGCAGGTGCGCTGTTTTTGGGTCGCTACACGCCGCCGTCCATTGCCGATTACATTGCCGGGCCCAATCACGTATTGCCGACTGGAGGCAGCGCGCGGTTCTTTTCTCCACTGTCGGTCAACGACTATGTGAAGGTCAGCAACATCGTTCATTACACTAAGCACGAGCTCGCGAAAGTTAAAGATCCGCTGATCAGGCTGGCGCATATTGAAGGGTTCGACGCGCACGCGAAGTCGGCCCAGAGCAGGTTCTCATGAAAAAGAATGGGATTCCGGCACGCCAGGGAGCGATCCATCGTGCGACCAAAGAGACAGACATTTCCGTTGAATGGACTCTCGATGGCCGCGGCCACAGCAAGATCGACACGGGCATTCGCTTCTTTGATCATATGCTGGAACTGCTGGCCAAGCATGGCTTTTTCGATTTGACCGTGCAGGCCAAGGGCGATCTCGATATTGACGAACATCATACAGTCGAAGATGTCGGCATTGTCATGGGGAAAGCCTTACATCAGGCGCTCGGCGAGAAGGCGGGGATCAAGCGATTCGGGTTTGCCGCGGCTCCGCTTGATGAAACGCTGTCACAGGTGACCGTCGATCTCAGCGGCCGGCCGTTTCTGGTTTACAACGTCGCTTTGCCGGATCGGAAGATCAAAGCCTTCGACCTCGGTCTATTCGAGGATTTCTTCCAAGCCTTCGTCACCCATGGTGGACTCAATTTGCACATCAATCTGATGTACGGCCGTAATTCCCACCACATCATGGAAGCCATCTTCAAGGCATTGGCCAAAGCGCTCGATCAAGCGACCATGCTGGAAGAGCGCCTGGCAGGGAAAGTCCTCTCCACGAAGGGGATGCTCTAAGCCAAGGGTTTCCACTGTAGTTATGATCGCGATTATCGATTATGGCATGGGCAATCTCCGTAGTGTCTCTAAGGCGTTTGAGGCTGTGGGGCACCAGGTGGTGGTGACGCACAATGCCAAGGTGATCGGCAATGCCAGCCATGTGGTTTTGCCGGGTGTCGGGGCGTTCGGCGACTGTATGGCCAACGTCGAGCAGTATGGGCTGGTTGAGCCGATCCGTGCGACAATCCAATCCGGCAAGCCGTTTCTCGGAATTTGCCTTGGCCTTCAGCTCCTCTTCACGGAGAGCGAAGAGTTTGGGCCTCACAAAGGACTCGATATTATTTCCGGAAAGGTTCGCCGATTTGTCACCAGTTCGCCATTGAAAGTGCCGCACATCGGCTGGAATCAGGTCCACCGTCAGCGGGCGTGTCCATTGCTTGATGGGATTGCCGACGAAGTAGAGTGGTATTTCGTGCATTCCTATTTCGTCGATCCCAGCGACCAACACGTAGCCGCGACGACGACGACCTACGGGATTCCCTTCGTGTCAAGTGTCTGGAAGGACAATATTGTGGCCTGCCAATTTCATCCTGAGAAAAGTCAAGCCGTGGGGCTGCAGTTGATCAAGAATTTCGGAGCGTGGAAGGGATAACCGTCAGGGATTAGGCGTGAGGGGTGAGAGGTGATCACGAACCGCAACAGACCTGTCGAAATGGGCCGGGCACTTTGTGCGTTCATGCTGGTTGTTCTTGTGTATGCTGCAGCGGGTTGCAGTGGCTGGAAGGTCACGACAGAGTCGTCGGACCTGCTACCACGGTATACGGTTCGCTCCATGGTGCTGGTGCCATTTTCCTCGATTGCTACGCCGCAGGTGCGCGATCAAGGTTCTCCAGTTGTTTCAACTCCTCAGAGCATCTCCCAACATGATATGTTCAGTACCATTTTAAGTGATGCTGAGCCGCCTCCCAAGCAGGTGGCCGCGGTTTCTGCCTCTGCGGCGGAGCGGGTCACGCAATTATTCTGGAAGCATCTCCAGTCACGAAAAGGTCTGCACATGGTACCGCTCGGTGATTCAGCCAAGGTCGCCGCTGCCGACGGAGTGCTTGCCAAGGCCAAGCCAGAGGCGGTCGCCGCCGCGGTGGCTAGATCATTCAAGGCAGATGCGGCATTGGTGGGGTATGTATCGATGTATCAAGAACGGGTCGGCAGCCGGCTCGGGGCGAACCCCACCGCGGCCGTTGGTTTCGAGGTCAAGGTTGTGTCGACGGACGGCCAGGTATTGTGGGTCGGAAATTATTATGAGCGGCAACGGCCGTTGATCGAGGATGTAATCGGGTTTATCCAACGGTCCGGGATGTTCGTGACGGCGGAGGAATTGGCGGAATACGGCGTCGATGAGCTCATGAAAGAATTTCCGTTCGGCGGCGCGAAAGGCAAATAACGTGCTGGTGATCCCGGCGATCGATTTGAAGGACGGCCGCTGTGTCCGGTTGTGTCAGGGCGATATGGCGGCGGAGACCGTCTACTCGGAAGATGTTCTAGCAATTGCACGGGCATGGCAGGAGGGCGGTGCCTCGCTGATCCACGTCGTGGATCTAAACGGGGCGGTCGACGGGGAACCCCGCAATCTTCCGCAGATTGAGACCGTGCTGAAGGCGGTGAAGGTCAAGGTTCAGGTTGGCGGTGGGATCAGGACCATCGAGACGGTTCGTCATTATCTTCAGGCTGGGGTGTCGCGTGTGGTTCTGGGGACGGCCGCGGTGACGGATCGGGCGTTTCTTGAACAGGCCTGTCGAGAATTCCCCCAGAAAATCCTGCTGGGTCTTGATGCGCGCGACGGCAAGGTTGCAGTGAAGGGGTGGACATCGGTGTCGGATACGAGGGCCATCGATCTGTTGAAGAAAGTGAGTGGACTGGCAATTGGGGCGGTCATTTACACAGATATCGCGCGGGATGGGATGTTGAACGGACCGAATTTGCCGACGCTGAAAGAAGTTGTGGCTGCGTCGGCATTTCCCGTGATCGCCTCCGGAGGGATCAGCCGGATCGAGGATCTTTTTGCGGTGCGATCGCTTGGACCGCGGATCGAAGGGGCGATCGTTGGCAAGGCGCTATATGACGGCAAACTGGATTACTGGGCTGCTGTGGCAGCGCTCAGTAAAGGGTGAAGGAAGTCTCAGAATAAACTCATTTCACCTCTCACGTGTGACTGTTCACCAGTTGTCATGTTGACCAAACGCATTATCCCCTGTCTTGATGTGAAGGATGGTCGTGTTGTGAAAGGCGTGAGCTTTCTGAATCTTCGCGATGCGGGCGATCCGGTTGAGGCGGCGGTGGTTTACGATCGTGAAGGGGCGGATGAGCTCTGCTTTCTGGATATCACGGCGTCCCATGAAAACCGCAAGACGATTCTTGAGGTCGTCGAACGGACGGCTGCGCGGGTATTCATGCCGGTGACGGTCGGCGGTGGGGTACGCATGCTCGACGATGTCCGAAATCTGTTAAATGCGGGAGCGGACAAGGTCAGTATCAACACGGCGGCAGTGGAGCGGCCAGAGTTTGTCAAAGAGGCGGCCCAGCGGTTCGGCACGCAATGCATCGTCGTCGCCATTGATGCTAAGCGGGTTGCGGGCGCTGACCGATGGGACGTGTTTACGCACGGTGGGCGCAGATCGACCGGCTTAGACGTTATGGATTGGGCGAAACGGATGGAAGGCTACGGGGCAGGAGAAATCTTATTGACCAGCATGGATCAAGATGGAAGGCAGAGCGGTTACGATCTGGCGCTGACTGCCGCCGTGTCAGAGTGGGTATCGATTCCTGTGATTGCGTCTGGCGGAGTTGGCACGCTGGATCACTTGTATGATGGGTTTGTGAAGGGCAAGGCGGATGCTGTCCTGGCTGCCTCGATCTTTCACTTTCGGACGTATACGATTCCTCAGGCGAAGGCCTATTTGAGAGAACGTGGGATTCCCGTGCGATTGGATTCTGTAGGGCAGATAGTGTGAGCAGATGAGCCAGAAACCAGTGGCCCAATTCAAATTCGATCAACAAGGCCTGCTTCCGGCCGTTGTGCAAGATTGGCTAGACGGATCGGTGCTGATGCTGGGTTATATGAATCAAGAGGCCATCGCCAGGACCCTCGTGACCAGGCACGTCCATTTTTGGAGCCGATCACGTGAGCAGCTTTGGGAAAAGGGCAAAACGTCAGGCCACACACTGCATGTCAAAGATCTCTTCGTCGATTGCGACCACGACACCATCTTAGTGAAAGCTCAGGCAGTCGGCCCGACATGTCATACGGGTGAGCGGGCCTGTTTCTTTGTAAGGCTGGATGAGCAGGGGCTGACGGCTGCGGAGAAAACCCAGGATGCAGCGGGAGGGATTCTTGAGTCGGTATTGCGGACTATCCGCGACCGCCGCGCGCATCCACAAGCCGGATCCTATACGACTAAACTGTTTGAGAGCGGCCATGACAAGATTCTGAAGAAGGTGGCGGAAGAGGCCGGCGAGGTGCTGCTGGCCTCCAAAGGCGGCAAGAAGGAGGAAATCATCTATGAGGTGGCCGACCTTTTCTTTCACACACTGATGGTGTTGGGCTATCACGAGGTAGCGCTTCACGACATCTATCAGGAGTTGGGCAAGCGATTCGGGAAGTCCGGATTGCGGACGGAGAAGTGAGGGATGGGCCATGAGCAACTGCCTGTTCTGTAAGATTGCAGGAAAAACGATTCCCGCCATGATCATCCACGAAGATGATCAGACCCTGGCCTTTGACGACATCCATCCGCAGGCGCCGGTGCATACTCTGGTGATTCCAAAACGGCATGTAACATCCATCCAAGATCTGGACGAGTCCGATCAACCTTTGCTGGCTAGATTATTACTGGTCTGTACGAAGGTTGCGAAAGACAAGGGGTTGGCCGATCCAGGGTTTCGTCTGGTTGCCAATACGGGGCGAGACGGAGGCCAAACCGTCCTCCATCTGCATTTTCACGTCATGGGTGGCCGGCATCTGGGCTGGCCGCCGGGCTGACACCGTTCTTCGGAATTGACAGATTTTTAAACCGTCTGTTAATCTATCGGGTCTATTTTTCAACCACTTCGTCATAGATTCGTCCCATCGTGCGCGACAAAGAAGCAGGAGTATTGACTCTCGTGGGTTACGGGCTGATTTCCGACGACATCATTGATCAGATCAAAAGCCGGATCGACATTACGGATATCGTTGGTCATCACGTCTCTTTGACAAGGGCCGGCCAGAATCTCAAGGGTTTATGCCCATTTCATCAGGAGAAGACCCCCTCCTTCACCGTCAGCCCGTCCCGCCAAATCTTCCATTGTTTTGGTTGCGGAGCCGGGGGCAACGTGTTCACGTTCCTCACCCGTTTGACAGGATCCAGTTTCCCGGAAGTGGTGCGGGACCTCGGCCAGAAGGTGGGAATTGAAGTGCGTGAGCTAGCATCCCGCACCGAAGCTCCGGTGGGACAAGCCAAGCGAGTCGAACAGTTGAACGAAGCCGCGGCGGCTTGGTTCGCGCACAATCTGCGCGATACCAAGGTCGGAGCCGTCGGGCGCGAATATCTGGAAAGACGGGGTCTTCAATGGTCAATGGTCGAACGATTTGGAATTGGCGTGGCACCGGCCGAATGGGATGGATTGCTCAAAGCACTCACCAAGCAGGGTTTTATGCAAGGCGATTTAACCGCGGCCGGCCTCGTGGTGGCGCGAGACAATGGGTCCGGTTTCTACGACCGGTTTCGGGCCCGAGTCATGTTCACGATCATGGATTTGCGTAAGCGCGTCGTCGGATTCGGTGGGCGAGTGTTGGGTGATGGCGAACCCAAATATTTGAATTCCCCCGATACCCCCTTATTTAAGAAAGGACAGACGCTCTTTGCCTTCGATCAGGCGCGCGACGCCATCGTGCGAACCAAGACTGTAATTGTCGTCGAGGGGTATTTTGATGCGATCGCGCTTCACCAGGCCGGACTCACCCACACCGTCGCCACACTAGGGACCGCGTTAACCCCCGAACATATTCACGCCGTGCGGCGGTTTGCCGATCAAGTGGTGTTGTTGTTCGACCCTGATGCGGCCGGTGTGCGCGCAGCATTGAGAGGATTGGATCTGTTCGTCAACAGTGGACTAGGCGTCAAAGTCGTCACGCTTCCGGTTGGCGAAGACCCTGATACCTTTGTGCGGAAGAAAGGTGCTGGCGCGTTCGCACGACTGGAAGCGGCCGCCCCGAGTCTCCTGGACTATGCGCTGGATTACACGATCAAACAGGCCGAAGCGGGCTCACTGGAAAGCCGCATCCGAAGTGTCGACGAGGTGCTACAGATTCTGCAGAAGAGCGAACACCCCATCGAGCGGGGGGAGCGTTTTAGAATCGTGGCGGAACGATTGGGGATCAGCCAGTCCTGGCTGATCGAACGGTATCCGGCCCTCCTGGCTCAGCCGAAGCCACGTGTGGAGTTTCCGCGCACGCAGCCCACACCGGGGATCCCGCTCAATGTCCTGTTCAAAGGATTGCCCGAAGAGCGGGATCTGCTGTTCTTGCTGTTGCAGGGCAAGTTGTCTCCTACTGATATCCGCCGTCTGAAACCGGAGGCCTTTACCGTCATGCCTGGTCGCAAACTAGTCGAGATCGCACTAGCTCATGTGGATGGGGAGGGGCGCATCAGCCTCCGATCGGTCCTGGATGCGTCGGTGGGCGATCCTGAGTGCGGCGTGCTGGCGACGGAATTGTCGATGCGCGAAGATCATTTCGACGATGTTCCGGTTCATGTTCGGGCCTGCCTGGACAGTCTCGACCGCAAGCGGACGGAACAAGTGCTGCAGGATCTGATCGGCCGGCTGAAGGCAGCTGAGCGCGAAGGGCGTACGGATGATGTGCGACAGTTGAATGTGCAAATCAACGAACTGCGCATCCGGAAAGCTGCTGCGCCGGCTGCCGGGGCGGTGTCCTTAGTGAAGGAGTAGTCATGCCGAAACAAGAATTGCTCGGTGAGGTAAAAAAGCTGATCACGATCGGGAAGGAAAAAGGCTTCCTGACCTATGATGAACTCAACAGCACCTTGTCGGCTGAAGTCGTCTCGTCTGATCAGTTTGGCAGGATTATGACCATATTCGACCAGATGGACATCGAAATCATCGATGCGCCAGAAGACAGGCAGCTGCGGAAACGATCCAATAACGGCGAGGCCGTCGAGGATGCCGAGGACGTGGATACGGAATCCGAAGAAGAGAACGACAAACCGATCGACCTGACGCCGGGGGCGTTGAGCCGGACGGACGACCCGGTGCGTTTATACCTCAAGGAAATGGGCAGCGTGGCGCTGCTCAGCCGCGAAGGCGAAATTGAAATCGCGAAACGGATCGAGGAAGGAAAACACGATATCGCGTCGGTAATCTATAGTATGCCGATGACTATCGAATTCGTTCTCGCCTTGCGCGATCAGCTGAAGGACGGCACCATCGATGTGCGTGAGATTGTGCTGGTGCAGGAGCAAGAGGAAGAACCCGAAGAGGATCAGCAGCCGGTCGAGCGTGATTACGAGGAATTGCGAGTCAAGACTCTGGACGCATTAAACACGGTGCGAAAGGTCTCGTTGGCGCTCAAGGCGCTGGTCGACAAGGGGAAGCAACTCGGCACTGATCCAGTCAAGCAGAAGAAGTTCAAAAAACAGTTTGATGTGGTGCGCCAGCAGGTTGTGGACAAGATCGAATCCGTGAATCTCCACGGGGTGCTCAAGGATCGGATGGTGCAGCGCGTCCGCGACCTCAATGTCCAGATTCGGGCGGCGGAGCGGGAGGTGGTGAATTGTCAGCGGCGGATTGGCATGGGGGGCGAAGCGGGTGCGGAATTGCTCAGGAAAATGTGCCGCAGCCGTCCGGACCTGCTGGCTGTGAAGCGGAAGACCAGGATGTCGGAAGAGAACTTGCTGGAAATCAAGAAGACCTACCAAGCCGCCAGGGCCCGAGTGCGCCAGTTGGAAACCGCAGAGGCGCTGGTTCCTGCTGAAGATATCAAGGATGTCGTCAAGCATCTCGACGTCGCGGAAGAAAAAGTCAAACGCGGCAAGGCCGAACTGGTGGAAGCCAACCTACGTCTTGTTGTCAGCATTGCCAAGAAGTACACCAATCGGGGGTTGCAGTTTCTGGATCTCATTCAGGAGGGTAACATCGGGTTGATGAAAGCCGTGGATAAGTTCGAGTACAAGCGTGGGTACAAGTTCAGCACGTATGCGACGTGGTGGATCCGTCAGGCGATTACCCGGGCGATCGCCGACCAGGCACGGACGATCAGGATTCCGGTTCACATGATCGAGACGATCAACAAGCTGATCCGTACATCGCGCCATCTCGTGCAGAAACTCGGCCGCGAGCCGCTGCCGGAAGAAATCGCCGAGCGGATGGATTTGCCCTTGGACAAGGTGCGGAAAATTCTCAAGATCGCGCGTGAGCCGATTTCCCTCGAAACGCCGATCGGCGAGGAGGAAGACAGCCATCTGGGCGATTTCATCGAGGACAAAAAGGCCGTGTCGCCGTTAGAAGCGGCAATCCGGTATGACCTGCAACGGCAGATCAATAGCGCACTGGAAACTCTGACACCGCGGGAAGAAAAGGTCTTGCGTAAACGATTCGGCATCGGAGAGACCACCGACCATACGCTGGAGGAAGTGGGACAAGATTTTGAGGTGACGCGCGAACGCATCCGGCAAATCGAAGCCAAGGCTTTGCGGAAGTTGCGCCATCCGAGTCGGAGCAAAAAACTGAGGAGCTTCATCGAGAATTTGTAAGTTTCAACCGGATGGACCCGATTGACTCCATTCGGAGGGGAGCCTAGAATTCCTGCCTGAGGCCGAGGGGAAGGTCGAGGCTAAGCCTAAACCTGTCCGAACAGGGCCCATAGCTCAGGTGGTTAGAGCGGCTGACTCATAATCAGCTGGTCCTAGGTTCAAGTCCTAGTGGGCCCACCAGATTGTGTCAATTGCTGAAGGGGCCTCGCGGCAGAGAAAGAGCACGTTGAGCCAGAAGTTGTCCCCACTGCTTGAATTGCAGAAACTCGATCTCCGTATCATGGAGATCAGTGATGCCCGCAGGAAAATCCCCGACCTCTTGCACACGGCTGAAGCCCCGCTGCGCGATACCTCGAAAACGCTGATTGAGACGAAGACTGCCGCTGAGGTGGCGGTCAAAGAACGGCGCTCACACGAAAAGGACTTAGAAGCGCACGAAGCCCAGACAGAGAAAATGAAATCGCACGCGGCGAGCTTAAAAACCAACAAGGAATATCAGGCCCATCTCTTCGAGCTCGATCTGGCCAATAAGAAGCGCGGAGATTTTGAGGAAAAGATTCTGATCTGCATGGACAAGATCGACCAGCTCCAGCGAACGGTGAAAGAGACCGAAGAGAAAAAGAAGGTTTTAGAAGTAGCGTTTGCTCAGGAAAAGAATGTCTTGGACGAGCAGGAACGCACGCTGGTCACAGAGCTGTCCCAAGTCGAAGCGCACTATCGGGAAGTTGCGGCGCGCGTGCAGAAAAGCCTGCTCGACCGGTACACCCAGATCAAGGCTTCGCGGAAAGATCAGCCGCTGGCGGCAGTGCGCGATGGCATTTGCACCGGTTGCCGCTTGCAGATCCCGCCCCAGCTTATCGCGCAGGTCAAACGGTCGGACGACTTGCATGTCTGCCCCTATTGCCACCGGATGCTCCACTGGGAAGGCGAGCCCGTGACGGAAGCTCCCTCCGTATCAGGAGCCAAGCCCTCAGATCTCGAAATCGGGGAGTCGGTCTAGCCTGCCAATATAGCCTGCGTGGTTTTGAAGTGCAGTTTGGCCACGGTGCCCAGGCGGTCCCGCCCGTGTTTCTTGATAATCATCTTCGCCGCTAGTTCGACGGCCGATGAGGCACCCTTCGGCAACGTCGTGCCGACTTCACCAGAGAGGCGTTTGAGGTGAATCAGAAACTCGGCTCGTGCCAAGATCGAAGCAGCGGCGACTGCCAAATCCGATTCAGCCTTGGGGCGCTGTTCCAGCAGGATTTTCCGTCCTTTATCTTGCAAGGCATTCAGGATTAGCCGTTCGTCTCCAAATTGATCCGAGATCGCCCGCTCGCAGGTCACACCTCGCTCCAGTAAATTCTCTAGCGCTTTGGCGTGGCCCCAGGCAAGCAACCGGTTGAGATTTTTGATCTTAGCATAGAGCTCGTTATACTTCTGTGTACCGATGGCGATGATGCTGTGAGGGCAAATGGTTTTGATGTCAGGTGCCAGTTCCAAGATCCGACCATCGGAGATCTTTTTGCTGTCGCGGACCTCCATCAGTTTGAGTTCGTCTTGTGTGGTGGCGTCCACATACACGGCTGCGATCACCAGCGGACCGAAATAGTCGCCTTTGCCGGATTCATCGATGCCGATACGTTCGATGGACGTGATCGACCGATCAGTTGCCATGAGCCGCTCCTACTGGAAAACCTAATCAGGGGCGCGATAATCTACTCAATCGCATGCGCGGGGTCAAATTGGCAGTGCAGGTATCGGACAATGCCTCGGAGGAGGATCAGTGATGGCGAGACGACTACGAAGGGAACGTGCGCTTGGTCTTGTGAGTCTGTTGATCGTGGGTGTCGGTCTGGCTGGCTGTGAAACCAATCCCTACACAGGTCGGTCGCAACTCTTGATGTCGTCGATTAGTCAAGAAATGCAGATGGGTGCACAGGCGTATGATCAGATCAAAAGTGATCCAAAGATGAAGTCGTCTCAAGATCCAAGGGAGATCGAGCCGGTGAAGCAGGTGGCGGCGAAGATTGTCGAGGCGGCCAAACGGTCGAAGTATGGCGAGATGGCCAAGCAGTTTCAGTGGGACGTGACAGTGATCAAAGACGACAAGATCGCGAACGCCTTCGCGTTACCCGGCGGCAAGATGGCTATCTATACCGGCATCTTCCCTGTGGCAAAGACGGAAGCAGGATTGGCGGTGGTGATGGGACATGAAGTGGCGCATACCTTGGCACGCCATGGGGCTGAGCGCATGAGCCAAGGACAAGCCACCAATATTGGCTTACAAGTGATTGGAGTGGCCGTTGGGATTGGGAGTAAGAATCCAGTACTTGGCCAAGCGACTATGGCTGCACTAGGTGCAGGGGCGCAGGTTGGGATGTTGTTTCCCTTTAGCCGAAAACACGAATCGGAAGCGGACTATATCGGGATTCTGCTTGCGGCTGATGCTGGGTATGATCCGCGCGAATCGGTGGCGCTTTGGGAACGAATGGCCCAACTGTCGGGTGGTGGAGGGCAGACTGAGTTTCTCTCGACTCACCCGAGCTACGATACGCGGATCGACCAATTGAAGGAGTGGATGCCAGAAGCTATGGCAATTTATGAGAAAAGAACGCCGGTTTCCACAACAATGTTGCCAGCAGTGGGTAATTTGCCGCGCAGGCCGATTTCGCCAACCAATTAAATTTATTCGACTTTTAACCTGACAGTACTGATCCGAGATATGAATGAACGTCGGAATGTGGCCGCGCAGGTCGGCAGCGTGTGCCGCGTGACGGCAGCTGTGGCCGTACGAACCGGCGCCCATGGAAATAGCGACAAGCCCAGGGCTATGGTCGGGGCAGC
>VGXB01000041.1 GCA_016873515.1 Nitrospira sp. | reverse complement strand
TCACGGCGAACGTTGTCCTGAGCCTCTCGAAGGACAATCTCATCATAAGCGGGATTCCCCCCAGCGGTCTTGATTTCTCTTCGGGTGTTCTGCCGCGTTCGATTATCTCGGGGCGGATAGGTGCCGCGCCTTCATTAGGTGCTAATTCCCCACTTGGTATGACCTAGCTCCGTACTCGTGAATCCCGTCTCGACCAACTCCACGAAATCATTTGGCCGATAGTCTGGCTCCTAGGGAGTCGAAGAAATAAGGCCTGGAGTCGTTTCTTAAAAGGACAGCGCCGCTGTGTTTTGGCAATACGGCATGGTCTTCGGAATTGTACTTGGCCATGGTACAGTTGTTTTCGTAGACACGAGAACGACACGAGCATCAGGGGAAAGCTGTGGAACAGGCCATACCTGACGTTGGAGTGAGGGGAACCTTCGCGAGCCATTGGTAGTGAAACGCATTTTGCCTCTTATTTGGATACTTATGTGGCGACGGTTGTTTTTAACTGCAGAAATTCCTTTATTAACGTCCTGCGTTGGGGGGAGCCATTATCTATAGCGATTCAGTAACGGCGCCATTCCCCGCATTGTCGAAAAGTCGTGGTCGTATCATGCTCTTTGAATCAGCCCAGGAGATCCCATTATTAACAAGATCCAAGGGAGGCGGTACATGGCAGACAATGAAGGTGCGAACGCTCTTCAATGTTTCGAAGAGCTAGAAAATTGACGCCTATCGAGCAGAGATGTTAGAGTGCAACCGGTTATAATGCTCCTAGTCCAGCGGCGGGTTTCCGCCGTTACCAGTACAGACTGAGCAGGAGGAGAGCGGAATGGCCGTCCCCGTATCTCAGATGTATACCGTTGCGAGCTATGTCCTGTCGAACAAGTTAAAGGGCATTACGCGATACCCGCTGGTGTTGATGCTCGAACCACTGTTTCGCTGCAATCTGGCTTGTGCCGGCTGTGGGAAAATCCAATATCCCGACCATGTGCTTGATAAACGATTAACCCCGGAACAGTGCTGGGCTGCGGCTGAGGAATGTGGCGCGCCGATCGTCGCGATCCCAGGAGGGGAGCCGATGATTCATCCCGAAATCGGACGGATCGTCGAGGGCTTGGTGGCGCAGAAGCGCTATCTCTATGTCTGCACGAATGCGATCTTAATGGAACGCAAACTCAAAGAGTTCGCACCATCGAAGTATCTAACGTTCAGCGTACATATGGATGGATTGAAGGAGGAGCACGATCTCGCAGTCTGCCGAGACGGGGTCTACGATGTGGCAGTCAAGGCGATCAAGGAAGCGCTGAAGCTGGGCCATCGCGTGACAACGAACACTACGCTATTCGACGATGCCAACCCGGATCGGGTGCGCCAGTTCTTCGATGAGATGATGTCGCTCGGCGTGGAAGGCATGATGATTTCACCGGGCTATAGCTATCACAAAGCGCCGGATCAACAACATTTTCTGAAGAAGGCTAAGACAAAGGAATTGTTCTCGAAGATTCTCGGTCAGCCGAAGGGGTCGTGGAAGTTCAATCAGTCGCCCCTCTTCCTGGATTTTCTGATGGGGAAGAAAGAGTACCAGTGCACGCCCTGGGGAAATCCCACGTACAATGTGTTCGGCTGGCAGAAGCCCTGTTACCTCTTGCAGGAAGGGTACGCGAAGAGCTTCCGCGAGTTGATGGAGACGACGGCTTGGCAGGACTACGGCACAAGCGCCAACGAGAAATGCGCCGAATGCATGGTCCATTGTGGATATGAGGCTTCGGCGGTGAGCGATACGTTCGGTACCGTGTCAGGCTTTGCGCGCACGGCGAAGTTGACCTTAATGCCCACCTCGCGATAATTGCATCATGCGTCACTCAGCATTCGTTAAACAATGGCACAAGTCTTCACGCACGCTTGGCGTATAACGATTGACGGGGCCTTGTCATGACTGATACCAAAAGTCATTCATCCAGTGCATCCGGTTCCCTGGAAGGCCGTATGTTTATGCCGACCACGGAACAAGAAAAGGCAGAGGCCATTGAACTGGCCTTCGATTACCGTGGCGATGTAACACTTGGGCTGGCATCGGGTGAGCGCATCGTCGGATTTCTTTTTAATCGCCACGCCAGCGGAGAGCATCTCTCCATCGAATTCTTCCCCGAGGACAATCCCTTTCCTCGCACTATCCCCTACGCATCGATCATTTCGATCGCCTTTACCGGCGAAGATACGGCAAACGGCAAGTCGTGGGAGGCCTGGGCGTCGAAAAAAGAATCAGAGCGCCGCGCAGAAGCGGCTCGCGTCGAAGAGGATGCGCGCATGCGTGGACTGCTCTGAGTGCCCGTCGGTTGATGGTCCGTTTTTTCTCCAAATTTTTCCATCCCTTCGTTGACAGTTTGGAGAGGGCAATGTTAGAAAGTAATGATATTAAATGAGAGCGCTCGTCGTGGCGAGGCCTGTTCTTGTGTGAACAGGTAACCCGCACACAACTGGCGAGTGTACGACTCAGTGTAATGCGCGATAGAGGCAGGAAAGCCGGGTTAGTCGCGATTGTAAGCGGGATTGCGGTGAATCTCGTGCTTGCTTCCGTAGTCACCGCGACGCACGAAGCCGACCACCGGTTCATGGTGGAAGGCTACGTGTGTGGAGCAGATGGAAAGCCGGCAGTGGACATCGATGTGCTGGTCAAGGATACAAAGGTCTCATACGGGCAAATCGTCAAGACGGACAGCAGCGGATACTATAAAGCGACGTTTCATCTGCATAACGATAATTTAGGTGATCCGCTTCTAGTCGAAGCGCGGGGGGAGCAGCAGAACCATAAGATTGAGTTTGATCCAAAAAACCTGGAGACAGAGCGAAAAATTCAGGTCAATTTTGGAACCGGTTGCGATGCTAGCAGTCCTCCCGCCTGGTTCTGGTGGACCGGTGGAGCGATCATGTCGGCAGCTGGAGGGGTTATCGTGATGAAGCTTGCCCGTCAGCCGAGCAAACAGGAACGAGGCAAGGGGAAGTCGCAGGGTAAGCGAAACGTGTAATCCTCATACCTGTTTCTGGGGCTGTGTTGCGCCTCACCGAATCGGTCAAGTAGGTGGGCGAGGATCGGTGTTCGAAGAGATCGAAGCTCGTGTGTAAAAGACGCTTTTGTGAGGGTGAGAGCTCTCGGCAGAAGCGTTTTTTTTTAGCGTTGCTCTGCTCTTGTGCGAGGTTGGTGCGAGTTGTTCGAGTGAATGCCAGCGTGGGGTGCCCTATCGATGAAGTCGAACGTGATGAGAGTGGCCGTGGTCCTGGGCATGGGGATCCTGGCAGGTTGTAGCGGAGGCGATGGTGGTGGAGAGGGGCCGATCGTTCCTCCTCCTCCAGCTCCTGCCGAATATATCGATAAGCATATGCCGTCCGCATGGTGGGGAGATGCTCAAAAACTCGAAGAAGGGCGGAAGCTCTATATCGGCGAGACCAACCCCGATGTGAATTGTGCTAGCTGCCATGGCAAGGATGGCAAGCCCGTGAAGGCGGGTGCGACCGATTTCAGAAACCCCGAGCGAATGAAGCTCTATTCGGACTCTGTGTGGTTCTGGCGAATTTCCGAGGGCGTGCCAAGCACCAAAATGAGGGGCTGGAAGAGCAAACTTTCGGATGACGATCGGTGGCGACTCGTGCTCTTTGAACGGAGTTTCGCGATGCCAGGAAAGGTGTGGAGTGAAGAGAAAAAGCAGTGGGTAGATGCCGGCACGATCGCGGTGGTTTCGGGGGATACCAAATAGCTGCAGGGTGTCGCTCGCTAAATCTGAACGCCGCTCTTGATTTGCAATGCAGCTTGAGTTGAATTATTACAGCTGATGGCTCCCAGTGAACGTGTGGGGCCGAACGGTTCTAGGATCGACCTACAGGATGAGACATCGAGGTATCGTGGAGAAATTATCGCGCGATCGACTAACTCTGTTTGCCGTTCTTGCAATAGGTCTCTTTGCTGCGCCGGCCCTCTATGCGCAAGAGCTTGGAACGTCGCCGGTGCAGTTTCCCTATACGGGCAATCGGACGGCCGTCTGGATTGTCGCGCAGCTCCATCTGCTGTTTGCCGCTTTTATCTTAGGCGCTCCCATCTTCGTCGTGATTTCCGAATGGTTGGGGTATCGAAGGCAGGATTCCCGCTACGACCGCTTGGCGCGGGAAGTCACCAAAATCACCGTCATCCTCTTTAGCCTGACGGCGGTCACCGGTGGCCTCTTTATTTTCGTGCTGCTTGCCGCATATCCGCAGTTTACCACTTGGTTCATCAATCAGTTCTATCTCGTGTTTGCAGTGATCTATCCGGCGCTGTTTATCACGGAGACCATCCTTCTCTACGCGTATCTTTACACCTGGGATGTGTGGAAAGGGGAGCAGAAAGGGCGCCACATCGCCTTGGGGGTCCTCTTAAATCTTGTATGTGTGCTCATCCTCTTTGTCATCAACGGTCCGACGTCCTTCATGAATACGCCGACGAAGGCCGAGGGCGTCTCTCCACAAGACTTCCTCGCAGCAGCGAGCTTGTGGGATAAGATTGCGAACCAAAGCTGGTTCCCTCTGAGTCTCCATCGGATCGACGGAAACGTGGCCTTCGGCGGGTTTATCTGCGGTATGATCGCTGCGTACATGTACATGGGTTCCAAAAATCAGGAGGAGCGGGCCTACTACGATTGGATGGGGTATGTGTCAATTTGGATCGCTGTGGGGGGCACATTGTTGCAGCCGTTCACGGGGCTTCTGCTGGCCTACGAAATGTGCGATTATGACTTTTCGTTCTGCCCCTACATGATGGCCGACCAGCTTTCTATGTTTTTTGAATTGCAGGGCGTGATGATCGGCCTGCTGTTCTTGGCCATCAACTACTATAGTTGGCTCAGCGTCAAACGAATCGAAGGAGCCAATAACGTTCGGATGACCATTCTGGCTCCGATTGTGTTAGTGGTGTTGCTCCCTGCCACCATGTGGGTGATGAATACCTATTGGATTCCAGATCCAAAGTCGCTCGCCATCTTGTTACCCCTCGCCCTGTCGCCTTTTGTCCTGGGACGATTCATTCCCATAACCGTCTCCGCTCGGACGGTCATTAAGGTCGGCTTTATCGTTATGCTGGTGAGTGACGCAGTCTGGCTGACTCCAGCTGGATTCGTGGCCACGGGGACCGATATGCCCGATGAGCTCAAGCTGCCCGAAGGCTGGGATTATCTCTCCACCATGCCCGCAAAGCTGTCCGCGATTCTGACGCTGGTGTTTGTTACGGTCGTCAACTACGTCTTGTATAACCGGACAATTAAGCAAGGGACAATTCTCTGGGGAAAGATCGATTTCGCGGCGCAGTTTGTCTTGATTTTCTTAGCGTTCATCTCAACCTGGACCATGGGGCTGATGGGGGCAGTTCGGTCATTACTCAGGAAATACTTTCACACCTACAGTCTGGTGTCGGATTTCTCCGAGGAATCGTTCACTCCGACACTCTCGTATTCCGCGTGGTGGATTACTGCAATCACCGTACTGTTTATCGCCTGCGTCACCGTGGCCGTGGTCATCGCGCTTCGGCCATCCGTAGCCAAGACGCAAGCCCCTGAGGAGAGACCGGTCCCGGTCGGGGCGAAGTAATCACAATTTTGGATACTGCGAGGCAACGGGCGTTCATATGGGAAATATCTTCAAGAAGCTAGGAGTCGGCCTGGTGGTCGGTGGTGTACTGGTCGGGGTCGCTCGTTCACAAGAACTGCCATTCGATTTTCAGCTGCTGTTCCTGATCATCGCGCTCATCGGGGCCGTGCTGTTCATGCTCCTTGATGCGCCGTCGATCGGTGTGATGAGCGGCAGGAAATCGTTGGCGGCTGTCGCCGTATTCTGGGTGTTGTTGATCACGGTCTGCTTCGTCGGGGCTTCGTCGTTGCCGCAATTCGATCCTGAGGATGAACGGGCCAAGATTACCAAATTGCTGGAACGGGAGCGTGAGAAGTCCGAGCAGGGGAAGACCGAGAAGCTGCTGGCTCTCGCGAAATCCCTGGACGAGCAAGTCAAAAAGCTCGAGGATCGGCTCAAAGGAGTGGGCGGGGAGGCGATTCCGGCCGTGGCACCGATTCCTCCTGCCGGGGGAAGGCGTGCTGCTGTTGCCGGCGGAGAAGACGATGTCATGAAAGTGGGCGAAGAACAATGGCAATTACAGGAATGTTACAACTGCCACAAGCTTCGTGGGGAAGGCGGAAAGAAGCGGGGGCCGGAGCTGGATAACATCGGCTCGTTGCTGACGGTCGAGGAAATACAACAGAAAATCGCCGATCCCAAGAGCTTTATGGCTGAGGGATATGACAAGGAATATGCAAAGGGCATCATGCCCAACAAGTTCAAGGATCTCATGGACCCCAAAGAAATGCTGGCGCTGGCCACGTGGTTAGGTAGCTTCAAAAATGCCTCGGTGAACACTCCTAAGCCGATCAAGAAAAGCTAATGCTGCAGCCGAAGTTGAAATCCAAGGTCCGTTGCACCGACCTCGACATCGGCGAAGTCACGCGTGTCGTGCTCGACCCGCTCTCGCATGAGATCAGCCACATTGTCGTGTCCATGAACGGCAGTGGCGAACGGCAAGTAGCTATGGGACAGGTGCAGGACGTGACCGACGATGCCGTTCAGCTGCGCGCGCCATCGGCGGATATTCGGGCATTGCCTCTGTTCAAGCGCGAAGACTACGTCACGACCCGTGAGGTGGAGATTTCGCATCTGGAAGACAATATCCATGTCACGCCGGGTGAAGTGCTGGTGCCATTGCCTGATTTGGAGAAGGACGTCAAGCGCCGAACCTTCTTCATGAACTTTACCCACGCCATCGGATTTTTGATCGGACTTCCCATCGCCTATCCGATCCTTCGATTTCTGATGCAACCGATGTACACGAACTTCGACAACCAATGGCTGAAAGTCGGGAATGTGAGTAAGATCAAGCAAGAGGATGTCGGAGTGCAGTTCAAGTATAAGAAGTCGGTGAGGGAAGTGTATATGCCGGAGTATGAAGTCGAGAAAAATGTTTGGATCTTGTGGGCCACTCCGGAACTGCTCGAAAAAGTCTACCAAGGGAAAGATGCTGAATTTCGCGACGCCAAAGGAAAGACGATCTGGACTAACAAAAAAGACATCCCCTACGTCGCGTTTTCCGGGAAGTGCCCCCACCTTGGGTGCGGCTTCAAGTGGCGGCAGCATAAGACGCTCGGGCAAGTGTTTCTCTGCCCGTGTCATCTGAGCATTTACGATGCCGGGGGGAAGGTGCTCGATGGTCCCGCTCCACGCTCCCTGGATGCATTACCACTCAAGGTCTCGGCCGACGGAGAAATCGAGATTATCGATATGGAATTCAAGGCTGGTATGAAATCGCAGATCCGAATCGTGTGAGAGCTGGCGGCATGGATAGCAAGCACGTGTCTTCTGCAACGATTCCCGATCATCAGTCCAGTACGGCTGAAAAGGTTATTGCCTTTCTTGACGAGCGCCTTGGCCTCAAGGAAATACAGGCGAAGATGCTCAATGAGCCGATTCCCGGCGGCTCCCGGTGGGCCTACGTCTTCGGATCCGTCCTTCTGTTCATCTTCATCATGCAAGCGGTGACGGGCACGTTGCTCATGTTTTATTACGTTCCGACCACCGACCATGCCTACGACAGCACCCAATACATTATTCACAATGTCGATTATGGCTGGTTTCTCCTCAGTTACCATTTCTGGGGGTCCAGTGCGATGGTCGTCTGTCTTGTTGCCCATATGTCGCAGGTCTTTCTCTGGGGCGCGTACAAGAAACCACGAGAGTTGCTCTGGCTTGTCGGTCTTGCATTATTTGGCATCGTGATCACCTTCGGGTTCACGGGCTATCTCCTTCCGTGGGATCAACGCGCGTTCTGGGCGACCCTCGTGGGCGTCGAAATTTTGGACAAGACGCCGATCATCGGCGATTTTATTGCGCGGTTTTTGAAGGGTGGCGCGAGTCCAGGGCAAATGACATTGAGCCGCTTCTTTGTACTCCATGTGATGATTCTACCGTCGGCGCTGATGGCCTTGGCTGGATTGCATCTCTTCCTATTTCGAGTAGCCGCTCCGGCAGGCCCCTTTAAAGGCACGAAGGAAGAGATCAAGGCGAAAACCGATTATTTCTTCCCTCGGCAAATTTGGAAAGACATCGTCGGGATGGCTTTCGTGTTCATCGGGATCTGTGCCTTGGCCCTCTGGGAGCCGGTTGTGTTGCTTGATAAGGCCACGCCGGATCCCGGCGAATATCATCCAGAGCCGGAATGGTACTTTCTTTTTTACTTCCAGTTGTTGAGGCTCAAACTATTTGCTGGGCAGTTCGGACAATTTTTCGGTGCTGTTGCATTACCAGTGGCATTCATGATATTGCTTATAGCTCTGCCATTTTTCGACAAGGACCCTGAGCGAAATATTTTTAAACGACCGATCGCCCTTATCGCATGGATAGCCACAATGGTGGTGATTGTTTTATTTACGATTGCGGCAATCATAAATCGTGAGTTCTTGGATTAAGTGATCGTCATGCGCGGTGGATATGGCTGAAGAACGGGAATCGATGTCTCCGACTCGTATCGGGTTCGGCATTCTGTGGCCAGCCTGTTGGACAGGTATTCCGATCAAAGCCGTGTTTGCTGTGATGATTATGGCGATGGGCTTGGTGCATTTCGAGGGCCGATTCGGATTGGCGTTCTTGATGCTGCTGGCGAGTCCGGCTACTATCTTTGCCGCTCCCATTATTATGGCGATGTATGACACGCATTTTGGAGAGGGAATCGGTCTGGCGCTCATCTTCGGATTATCCATCCCCATCGATATTTGGGCGCTCGGAATCGTCGGTCGGACGTTCTTCCTCGACCGACTGCGGAAAGAACCGCCCCATGATGGACTCGGGTTTGCCATTTGGTGGAGAACCGCTGTCATCGGGATGTTCTTCCTTCCGTTGCTTTGGTGGATTGTCAGTCATGTGACCGAGATCGGAATTTCCGCCTCGCACTCGATCGCCGAAATGGAAAGCTTGAGGCATCTCTTTCATACCGGGCTTCCTGTTGCGGAACGCATTGGTCTTGAATTGACGATTTGGGGGACGATTTCCCTTGCGGTCCTCATGGTATTAGCCGCAGTCGGTGTTTCGACCCTTGGACAGCTCATTCGGCGGATGGCGGAACACACCAGCCCGGCGGCTGAAAATTACCAAGGACTCATTACGCGGTGGGATTTGATGCGCGTGCCGGCCGATCAGGGACTGATGTTGGCGTCACTGGTGGGAATTGGTGTGGTGTTGTCGCTCGTGTTTTGGGCGGTGCTTCCCGTGACGACACCCCACCCGCACGAATGCTGTGCGAAGCCTGAGTTGGCTCTGGAACCGGTGTTCAAACCCGCCGAAAGCCTGAGCAAGACGATGGGGCGAATTACTCAGCTGGTCGCGCAGGCTGAGACTATAGAGCAGCAGAAGGCGCAAGCAAAGGACCAAACGGACAAGGGCAAAGAACAGACTGGAGGCGGGGCTGTGTCGAACGCTCATGCCGGGACGAAACCGTAATTTACGAGGTGATGAGGTGAGTGCCATACAACAGGGGGTCAAAACGATTCAACGGGCTCTCCCGGCTGTCAATGGCCACAGGGCGTGGCTTGCAGGTCTCTTGTTGGCGGCAGGATGGCTCGCCCTTCCTTCGATGGGGATTGCTGCGGAAGGGACCGGTGCCGGGCCTACTGAATATCGAGATGTCCCCTATATCGGCAGCCGAACCCTCGTCTGGATCGTGGCGCAACTCCATTTGCTGCTCGCCGGGTTCGTCTTGGGAGTGCCGATTTTTGCGTGGTTGTGCGAGGTGATTGCCTGGCGCGGGGGAGAAAAGCGCTACGATAAGCTAGCCAAGGAGTTTACCAAGCTCTTGACGTCTGCCTATGCGACGACGGCGTTGTTCGGAGGGATTTTGCTGTTTCTCTTGGTGGCGTTTTATCCCAAGCTGATGAATTATTTGACTGACGTCTTTTTCCCCTCCTTCTTGCTCTATTGTTTCCTATTTTTGCTCGAAACCGTGACGCTCTATCTCTACTGGTATGGGTGGGACGCGATGCAGGAAGGACGGAAGAAATCGCTGCACGTGTTTCTGGGATTTCTGCTGAACTTCTTTGCCTTGTTCATCATGATCGTGCCGAATGCCTGGGCGACATTTCAGGCCAGCCCCGTCGTCATTGCTGAAGGTACGGCGTTCGAGCGAGCCTGGGCTGCAACGTGGAACCCCACTTGGTGGCCGATCAACATCCATCGACTGATCGCGAACGTGGTGCTGGGTGGATACATCTGCGGAGCCTATGCCGGAGTCCGCTACTTGTCCGTGAAGAATGCGGAGGACCGGGAGCATTATGACTGGATGGGCTATGTCGGTAATTTCATCGGCGTATTCGGCCTGTTGGCCCTACCATTTGCCGGCTACTGGCTGATGCGGGAAATCTATCAGTACAACCAGCAAATGGGCATTACGCTGATGGGTGGCTTCCTGTCCTGGCTCTTCATCCTGCAAGCAATGCTGATTGGTGTCCTGTTTCTTGGGTCGAACTACTACTTCTGGTTGGGGATTACATATCGCATCCCCGGGTCGGAGTCGAAGTATCGGAAGGCCATGCTGATGATGCTGGTCAGTTTACTGCTCTGTCTTGCTGTCTGGATGACGCCGCACTCCTTGGTCGCCAGCATCGAAGAGGCGCAAAAAATGGGAGGGGCGCACCATCCATTGCTGGGTGTCCTTGGCGTCATGTCAGCCAAAATGACCGTGTCGAACCTCATGATTCTGATTACCTTCATGAGCTTCGTCATGTATTGGCGGGCGGGCAAACGCGACACAGCCGGATGGGCAGCATTTGGTAAAGCCGTCATGGGTGCCATCCTCGTGTTGGCGAGTATTGCCGTCATCGTTCTCGGCGTCTGGGGATACTTTGTTCCGGCGATCGTCCGTATCAATTACTTCTCCACATCGCAGGTGCTGATCGTAATTTTTGTCATCCTGACGATCACGCCGCTGACAGCACTCTTGCTCAAGAGCGCCAAAACGACGACAGAAATGGTCTGGGGCAGCATGCCTCCCCGGGCGGGTTATTCCCTGGTCTTGAATGCTGTGATGGTCATTCTCCTGATGACACTCATGGGCTATGCGCGGTCTTCTTCTCGCGTCCATTGGCATGTGTACGGAGTCATGCGTGATACGTCGCCCTATGCCTATTCCCCGGCACTGGGCAGCGCCTCACTGATCATGGCCTTCTGTACGTTTTTCTTCTGCATTCTTGTGGCGTTTATCTTCTGGGTCGCCACGATGGGGGATAAGTATAAAACTGCCGCCAGCGCCGGAAAAGGGGAACTGCCCCATGGTATTCCCGCCATGGCTGGTGGAGCACCTAATAAGGGGCAACAGGAATAGAAATAGTTTTGAGTTTTGTAATAGTGAGCGTTAAGTTGAAAACCAAAACTCAGCAATGAGCACTCAGCACTACATAGTAGGGGGCATATGAGCGAAGTCGCGCAGCTACAGCTAATCGCACTGTCGATTGTAGGGGCGGGGATCGTAATCCTCCTCTTCATTAAGGCGGTCTTTATCCGGGTCACGGGATTTGTCTTCATCGTATTAGGGCTATTTTCGCTCATGTCCCTGGCCGTCCCTCAACTGGCCTCCTTGCCTCCGGCCGAGGGAAAGATTGATATCGCCAGCATCAAAACGCCGACTGACATCGCCGCCATTGGCCAGACGGTGTTCTTCAGCAAAGGCCAGTGCGCGCTGTGCCATTCCATCGGTCCCAGCGAGTCCGCCCGTTGTCCTGACCTCAAAGGAATCGGGGCCAAGCTGAGCAAAGAATTTCTGTATGAAAGTTTGACGGATCCCCAGGCCTTCATCTATCGGGATTACCGACATGGTGGAGTGCCAAAGGAATATCCCGCTACGATGCCTCGCATTGACAAGGATCCGATCGGACTCTCGAAAAATGAAATTCTAGCCATCATCGCATTTCTTCAACAGATGAGCGGGGAGCCGGTTTCCGTCAGTGTCTCGGATCTCGACATGCCGGGCCAGACGCCATCCGCCCCGGTCAAAGCTGCCGAATCTGCGCTCGTCGCGGACGCGCATACGAATTAGGAGGAATCCATGGGTGCGTTAGGTAAGCCGATCATTCTCATGGTAGCCATGTACATGTTTCTCAAGTTTGTGCTGCCAAATATTCCCGGCTCTGCGCCGCTCCCTTCGAGTTTGATCGCGCTCTATCTGCTCCTCACCGGATCTGGAATCGTAATTTTTGAGACGTTGAGCAAGGAATCGAAAGATGCTTTCTGGAGTCCCATCCAGCGATTCTTGACCGGAGAGAAAATGGGCGGGCTCCAAGCGCTCCGGTATGGCGTATTGATATTTTTCCCATTACTGGTGGGGTGGCAAACCTACGGGAGTACGGCGGTGAGTGATATGCCACCAACGGAGAGTCGAACGATTCATCCTGCACCGCCAGGAGAATATACCGGACTCTCGAATCCTGTTCCTAAGACCCCGGAAAACATTATGCAAGGGAAAGGGTTCTACGCCGCCTATTGTTCCCCCTGCCATGGTGGAAACTTCGATGGTAAAGGTCCGGCTGCTCGTGGATTTATTCCGGCGCCCGCGAATTTTGCTGATCCGACGACGATCGCGATGTTGCAAGAAAGCTATCTCTTCTGGCGGATTAAAAAAGGTGGCGTTGGTCTGCCGATCGAAGGTGCACCATGGAAGTCCGCGATGCCTCGGTGGGAAGTAGAACTGCCGGATGAGTGGATTTGGAAAATCATTATGGGGGAATACGACGGAGCCCACCAGTCCCCACGAACCTGGGAATAAGGACGCAGTACCGCGTGGATGGGCGTAGGTGTGTAGGGAGAACGAGGTCAGCATGAAACCGGCAAATCAGATAATGAAACAGGTCTTGCGATATGGGGCAGTCGTCACCGTGGCTATGATGATCGGTGGCGCATCTCTTGGTTATGCGCAGGAAAGTGTGTCGGTCCGGGCTACACTGATTACCGGTGGCTTGCCCCTTGAAGACCCCAACGCCGCGGTGTGGAGCAGTGCACCGCCGGCCATGTTTCCCATGTCACCGCAAGTCCATTGGCAGAATCGTATCCAGGAAGTCACGGTGAAGGATGTCATTGTGCGGGCTTTACACGATGGCAATCAGATGGCGGTCCTTCTTGAATATGCCGATCCGACCCAGGACCCGGATGATGCTGCGGCCTTAGAATTCATGGTTGGCGATAAGAAAGCGCATTTTGCCCATGGCCAGCCTATGTTGCAGGTCGAAGGTGGACCGGTCAATATTTGGTTCTGGAAGAACAAGACGGACAAGGCCGTGGATATGAGCGCGAAAGGCTTCGGGACCTTGAAGCCGCAAGAGCATCAGGATGTCAAAGCCAAGGGCGTCTATGCAAACGGCACGTGGAAAATTGTGTTCTCCAGGAATTTGTCAACCGCTCATGCTGAAGAGGACGTTCAAATTACCCCGGGAGAATTTATCAGCATCGCCTTCGCTGTTTGGGATGGCCGAAAAGATGGGTCAGGAGATCTTGTTGAGAAAGGTTCACAAAAAGCGATCTCCTCCTGGTGGTATTTCCGCGCTGATGCTCCGCCGGATTATTCCGGCTATATGTATGCGGCGATCGCTGCGGCATTGGCCTTGGGCTTTCAGTTTGTCCTGATCCGAAAACTCAAGAAAGGGCAGTGAGCATGATGAGGGCGGCACGGCTAGGCATCGTTGGATTCACAGGGGGTCTCATCGTCGGAGCGGTGTTGCTGGCCGGCGGCTGCGCCAATGAACAGGAAAAGCGCGGACACGAACTGTACACCCACTACTGTAGCGACTGTCACGGCGAGAGTGGAAAGCAGAACGAAGGGTTTAATTGGTTGTCCATGCCCGACCCGAAGCCAAAAGACCTCTCCAATAAGGGGGAGATGAGCACCTTCAAGGACGAGGAACTCTTCGCCACCATCTCACGCGACATGCTGGACACCAGCGAAGAAGGCGGCGACGAAATCGGCGACGATGACTTCGCGGTTCCCACAATGCCGACCTTCAAATATACGCTTTCCGAGGATGAAGTGTGGGCGATCGTTGGGCATGTGCGTACCCTCCATGGCATGAAGATGGAGTTCAACGTTGCCGCACGCAAGTCCTCTCTGGAAGAAGGGCTGAAAGCGGCGCAGGCCAAGTTTGCGCAGGCAACCCAGGCTTATGAGGCGGCGGAAAAGAAAGCCAGCGAGGAAGCGGAGAGGAAAAGCGAAGAGTTGAAGAAAGACGTCGACGTGGATGAATCTGCCTATGCGGATGAACAGGCCGCTATGGGAGAAGCCAAGAAAGAGCTGGATGTGGCGCAAGTCGCCTTGAACAATTTTTCAACGAGACCCGGCAAAGGCGTAAGCGTGCCCAGGCCGGATTTGAAGACCCCTCAGGCCCAAGTCGCCCAGCTGGTTGAACGTGGAAAGCGGCTCTATGAAAACAAGTATGGCTGCAATGCCTGTCATAATGTTGGAGGCGAAGGGGGCAAGATCGGTCCGGCTCTGGACCGGGCTGGATTCCGATTGAATGCGACGTGGGTCTACCGGTGGCTGAAGAATCCGCAGGCGATGGATTCCCACACGCGCATGCCGGCGTTGGGGCTCAGTGATGCGGATGCCAAGGCTGTCGCTCTGTATGTGAACACCTTGCGGGCTGAGAAGACCCAGCCTGCCGAGGAGAAGCCTGTCGAAAAGCCATAGTCTTCTCAATTGGACAGCCCGGCGAGGAATCCAATGAGCACGGCGACCCCAACCCATACGTGCGCACGGAACATGGCGAAGGCTTGCGGAGGGGCGATCGATTCCCGTAGTTGGCAGACCTGGATGGAGAAGAACAGGGCCAACCCGAGCAACGTGGCGTAGTAGGCCCATCCGATCTCTACCAACCAGCCAGCAGTACCCAAAAGACACAGCATGATGATGAGGGCCGTCCCGACGCCAAGGCCGATTGACTGTCCAAAGAATAGGGCTGCGGATTTGACCCCTATGCGACGATCGTCTTCTTGGTCTTGAATGGCGTAGATCGTATCGTACGCGACTGCCCACGCCGCTGTCGCAACAAAGAGGCACCAGACCGGTGCATCGAGTTGTCCTCGTACAGCTGCCCAGGCCATGACGGCTCCCCAGCCAAAGGCAACACCTAGCATGGCTTGCGGAATATGAATCCAGCGTTTTGAGAATGGATAGAGTGCCGCCAACAAGAAGGCGATGGGAGCAAGCCACCACACGAAGGGATTTAACAGGAAGAGAAGGCTTGCGGCCAGGACCAGGAGCAGGCCGAGCAGCAGAAAAGCCTGGGGGCGGGATAATTCGCCGGACGCGAGCGGGCGGATTTTGGTTCTGGCAACTTGCCGATCAAATTTCTGATCGGCAAGGTCATTCAGGATGACCCCGGCGCTTCGCATCAAAAACGATCCAGTGACAAAGATAGCCAGGAGGTGGAGGGACGGAAATCCCTCCGAGGCGAGGACCAGTGCCCATAATGTTGGGAGCAGAAGAAGATAAGTTCCGCTTTGATTATGCAGACGGACCAGCCTCGCGAGCGCGGACCATGGCACACCGGATGGATCTGAAGAAGCTGGCCACGAACGTGCTGCCATGGATAGACGTTAGCCGCTCGAGGAGAGACTTGTCAATTTCCTTGATGGGGCGGGGCAGGTACCGATTGTCCTCGTAGTCTGATTTCGGTATAACCAATGGGGCAAAGGAGTCTATTCCTGTGAAGCATGCTAGTTCGACGCAAGGCTCGGTTTCCGTCATCGGCTTGGTGGTGGTGCTGGCGCTGCTCTGTGCCGCCTGCGGCGGAGTCAAGCGAAGCCAGGCGGAACCTGAGCCTATCGCCGGCACAATTCCGCTGACACCCGCACTTTGGCTTTCACCGAGTGTCACCACTGCCGGGTTGTCCTATCGCGATGCCTGCGGAAAGTCAGCAACGATCCCCGTAGCGGACCCGCTTGCGGCTGCCCTATCCCAAAAGCTTGGCTCCGTGTTCAGCGCTGTCCTTCTTCAGCAGGGGACAGAACAGATCCCCGCGTCCGACAGTCTTATCGAGGTTGGACTGGGGCAAAAGAAAGTTGACCTCGAGATTCCTGGCCAGGTCCATGGCACCTATCCATCGACTGTGACGCTGGGGATGGAGTTAGTCATGTTGGCCCAGGATGGCACATTCCTGTTTAATGAAAAACGACAAGGAAGCAGCAATGGCCAAGTGGAAGTCTCGGGCCAATCGTGTGATGTAAAGGGGTTGGAGCCGATCGTGCAGGAGGCCATTGATGCAGTGGTTGACGATGTAGTAAGGCGTGTCACGACATCAGCCAGGATTCGAGAGTACGCCGCATACCCTAAGGCGCTTCCTCAGATAGCCACAACTGGAGTATCCCCCCTTGCGCCGGCTGGTATGTCACCGGAGGGTTCCATTCTATCAACTACCGGCCAATCGGTTTTCCAGGGAACAGTCCCTCAGGCCACCGCGCTGTCTTTCCATGCCATTGTGCGGGATGAAAACCAAGATCACTTGCTCCAGCAGGATGAGACGCTCACGATCGAAGTGGAGGTGAAGAACGAGGGGCAGGTTGAGGCCAACGGAGTAGAAGTCCTGGTCGGGGGCGCGTTGATGAGACATTTCCCGCCAAAGGTAGCCGTCGGCACCGTGAAGGCTGGAGAAATCAAGCGGGTATCGATCACCCATCGGGTGACGCAGTTAAAAGCCGAGGTGCAAGGCGAGTTGGTGTTGAGTTTGCGGAGCGCGACCGCGCTGCTGGCACATCCGCCGCCCAAGCAATTCACGCTGCGAATCAAGCCGAATATCGCCGAACATGACTTGGTGCCGCCCGATGTCGATCACGTGCCGAAAGCTCTGGTCACGGCCAAGCAAGCGAAGAGCATTGTCATCGCGATCGGGGTGGGGAAGTTTCGCGACGCGCGTGTGCCAGCGGTGAAGTACGCCGAACGTGACGCAGAAGTGATGGTCGGATATTTGCGCGCCATCGGAGGGATCCCTTCGGAAAGGACGCGTCTCTTACTCAATCAGAATGCGTTGCGGGAAGATCTCGCCGAAACATTCGAGGAATGGCTGCCGAAACGAGTGGATGCCGACACCGTCGTGTACGTGTACTTCGCGGGCCGTGCCTTGGTCGATGGCAAGAGCGGGGCGGTATCGCTGGTGCCGTTCGATGGGACGACTGCGTCGATCAAGCGGCTTTATTCAGTCCGTCGCATGCAAGAGGTTTTATCCAAACATCCGATTCAACGGGCCATCATGATCTTTGAAGTTTCGCTGGACCCGACGCCCGGCTCGAACCCAGCCTCGACGCCACAGGCCGATTGGGAAGATGGACGGGATGAAGAAAAAAACGAAGTCATGTGGATGGTGAGCAACAGGGCCCTCCAAGAGGCGCATGCCTACGAGCAGGGGAAGCATGGGCTATTTACCTATCATCTCCTGCGAGGCTTGCAGGGGGCGGCCGATATCGACCGTGATGGGACGGTTGTGGCCGGTGAACTCTGCACCTACGCCAGCGGAGAAGTCGGACGAATGGCCAGACAGCAATTCGGCAATGCGCAGCATCCACTCTGTTCACCGCCACCAGGACAGGGCGCGATGATCAGGATCCATCCCATGGCCAGAGGGGATAATCCCAAGCCGATTGCTCCAGAGAAGCAAGTCGGCGCAACAGCCAATTCTCCCTTCCCTCCCTCGTTTGCCCCGAAACCGCCTGAAGTAGGGCCGCGACCATAATGGACGACGGTGGTGCTCCTTTCGTTGACAGTCGATCCAGCAGCCAGTATCATGGCTTTCCGATAGATCAGTCGAGAGCCGCGTCGGCTGATTCATTCATGTAGTCCTCGCGGATGCCGGCGTAGCTCAGTTGGTAGAGCAGCTGTTTCGTAAACAGCAGGTCGCCCGTTCAATCCGGGTCGCCGGCTCCAGCAATTGCCACCATTTCCGATGGAAACCGCTCCTCTCCCCCCTGAGCGCTTGTAGACTGGTTGCGGATAGTTGCGGCAGTCGCGTTGTTCTTGCCACGATCGGCCACAACCTGCATGCTAATTCTTGGAAATCCGCATAGGTTCAACAGGTTCCTTCAGTTCAATTTCAGCCAGATGCGCCGGGCTTCCATCGAGAACGCCGGATAGCCTAACGAAGCTTCGCTCGTTCATGTTCGGCACAATACCGAGTGGGTTATCACCAAAAGCTGACAAGAGAGCCGCAACTGCAAAATACGACGCTTCGCTCACTATCCTTCGATGCGCCTCTTGTAGCCCCCTCTGGGGCCATGCTCCATCGCATGGCGCTGGAACCTCTGCTGTGGCCACCCTACGAGCTGAGGGTTGCTCAGCCGCCGCCGAACTCGCCCCTCGTCTCCACGACCAAGAACTCCCCTTTCATGTGGGTGTGAAGATCACACCAGAAGGGAACCTGCGTCGTTGTCCTATCCG
>VGXB01000040.1 GCA_016873515.1 Nitrospira sp. | reverse complement strand
GAAGGTCGCTCCGTGATTCCGTCTCGTTCTCTTCATCGCCTTGCTCCTCTGGTTCGCCACCCCTCGGTGACATGGGTGAAGCCAGGCTACCACTTACCACACTGTCCGAATTTCCAGAGCCCCCTCTGCCATCACGGGCATCGAGGTTTGAGACGGCGCTGAACAGCCATGCAGGATGCGCAAAAAGGCCGTCCAGCAAGGCCGCAGCGAGCGAAGAGGCGAATCGTACTCTGTGCCGTACGTTGAGTCTCTGAGTGATGCGAGAACGCCGCTGGCGGTCTTTTTCCGTATCCTGCTAAGCCAGCGGAAGATCGGCTTTCGTGCGAACAAGGTCGCCACGGTTTCTGGTGGCGACCGTATCGCCTCGATCAATTGGCTAGAGTGCCGGACCTCCAACACCCCATTTCTGAAAATAACGCTCAGGTGGGCACCTCAATCTGCCAGGTGAAGATTCACCGGATATGCACGTTCTCCTGCTGCCGCCATGCAAAGTCTCGCGGATCTCGCCGCGCAAGATTTCCGGCTACAGGCAGTCCGGCGAGGAAAAGCCGAAGACGCAAGATCTTGAGACAACTCGCGCCTCGACATTGCCCCATCTTGCCCCAGTTTCCACAGAGACCATTGTCCAAGATACTAGACAGTTCTAACTGCAGGATTTGTTTACTGCTTCAATCGGAGAGCCTGGAAGGCTGTGTTTGTCTGTAGACGAATTCCCCAAGCGTTGATGTGACGATTCCTACCGGGACATCGTTCGAACTCATTGTCACCACAGAACAATTGATTCAGAACGCCATGCGGTCTGTGCGCGGCACGGTGCTTGCGCAAGTGAAGGCTCGTTGGTGAGGGTCTGGGTGATTTTGGACCGGCCTCCGAATGACCCATTCCTTCGCAAGAAGGAACCCTTCACCAGCTCTTAACCCTCCAAGGCATGTAGGCCGGATGTGAATCGGAGACCGGTTTTCTCTAAGCCATGAACAGAAACATCGCGAGGACATACCTAGGAGGAGCCCATGATGCAGTGTCAACCATTTCGCCCGCAGAAAGCGGGCTCAGCGGGAGGAGGCCGAGTATGAAGTCCGTTCAATGTGAATCACGCAACCGGCACCGAAGGGGCGGGACAGCGCTGATGCTCCACAGCCTGTTGTTCGCAGGCAGTCTGATGGCGGCCCCGTTGGGGCTGGCGGCGGATCAGCACAGTCAACACGGCAGCGCGGACCAGCAGCCGCAGGCGGAAAAGGTGATCTATCGGGAAGGAGGGCCCATCCTTCACGATCGCATGATGGAGGAAGTCAAGCGGCAGCAAGAACTCGTCGGGAAGAAGGGCGGGTACAGCTCAGGGGCCGACAGCCATATGATGCAGCAGGGTGTCTTGCTGGTGGCGGAGGATCCGGGCAAGGTGGCCGTTGCCAGCGGATCTCGCTGTCCGGCGAATGTTCCTGTGAAGGAGTACCACGTTTCGGCAATCAACGTCGAAATCACGTTGAGTCGGTTCCTCGACTTTTTCCCCGGCTATATGTACGTGCTGAACGAGAATCTTGATAAGGCACGGGGCGAGGAAACTGCGAATAGAGAGGCACGAGACAAAGATGGCGACTACGGCGCCGTCTCGAACGGATTGCAGGGCGACATCATTCAACCGCTCGTCATCCGGGCGAACCAGGGCGATTGCCTCAAGCTGACCCTTCATAATCAGATCAGCGACGAGCCGACGAATCTGGTCATCAACGGATCGTCCATGGTCGTGAGTGCCACCGGCAAGCCAGCGACCCCCTCGAACCCGGAGACCACGGTGGCTGCCGGCAAAGAGCAAAGTTTCGAATGGTACATCAAGCCGGATACCCAGGAAGGCGCTCGTTTTTTCCGTTCGCACGCGTCGCGCGAGCAATTCAATCTGGGCTTGATCGGCATGCTTGTTGTGGAGCCTCGCGGGTCTCGCTATCTCAGCCCGTTCGACGGCAAGCCGATGGCAAGCGGCTGGGAAGCCATGATCGAAGATCCGAACGGCGCGGACTTCCGTGAATTCGCCATTTTCTACCACGAGGCCGGCGACGAGGCCTTCCGGATTCTGAACAAGAAGGGCGAGATGTTGCCGCAGCGCGACCCCCACACCGATTCCTATCGTCCCGGCGCGCGGCTCTTGAACTATCGCAGCGAGCCGCACGGCACACGCATTGAGCTTCAAGCCCACATGGGCTTCTATGGCGATGAATCCATGGCTTATGGGTCCTACACGTTCGGCGATCCGGCGACGACGATTCCCCGGTCGTATCTCGGTGATCCGGCCAAATTCAGGATGGCGGGCGGGTCAGAAATCGTGCACTCGCACCATCTCCACGGGGGATCCATTCGGTGGGCGCGCCAGCCGGGCAATAGCAATCTGGATTTTGCCGTGTCGAAGAACGGACCGGTGAAGTTCCCGCCGATCAGCGATCCTTCGGACCGATTGGATGTGCAGTCCATAGGGCCGACAGAGGTCTATGACCAGGTGATCGAGGGCGGGTCCGGCGGGCTGCAAGCGCTGGCCGGTGAGTTCGTGTTCCATTGCCACATCCCGCAGCATTATGTGACGGGCATGTGGGGCTTCTGGCGCGTGTACAACACGTTGCAAACGCCAGGGTCACAGACTGACGTGATGAAGCCGCTGGTGGAGCTACCCGACCGGGTCGGGAAGACGAAGTCAGGCACCTCCAGCGACAAACTCGTCGGAACGACAGTCGATTGGTACGGCGGCAAGAAGTATGAGATCACGAAAGACAAGACTGACTGGAAAGCCCAGCCGGCCAAGGTCTCCATCAAGGATTGGGTCGAGATGATGGTTCCGCCGCAAGGCAGGCCCGGCAAGAAGAACACGGAGAAAGAGCAGACCTTGGCCTACGATGCGACCGTCAATGACTGGGCATGGGACGGAACGAAGGCGCTCAGTGAACCAGAAACTACGTACGAGTGGGTCAACTACAAATCAACGACACCCGGCAAGCGGCAGGACATTCTCTTCGATCCACGAACCGGCAAACTGGCCTGGCCGTGGTTGCGGCCGCACTTGGGCCGGCGTGTGCCGTTTGCGCCCAGCCATAGCGGAGCACCGTGGCTGGAGCCGATCCATCGACGCGACGACGGCAGCAATTCCACCGAGCCGGCGAGGCCGGGCGAACAGGGGCCATGGAGTCTCTGCCCGGAGGGTGCGCCGCTCAAGTACTTCAACATCCACGCGATCACCCTGCCGATCACGTTGAAGAAGGCGACGGCGAAGACGCCGGCGATCGTGGATCCGGACGGCTTGCTCTACGTGCTGCACGAGGAGGAGGCGGAGGTTCGGAAGAATCATGCCAAGCAGATCCCGCTGGTGATCCGTGGGAACGTGCAGGACTGTATCGACGTGGTCTATAAGAGTGAGTTGAAAGACGACGCGCGGCAAGGATTCTCCAGCAAGACGAACCTGCACCCGCACATGTTCCAGTTCGATACACAAGCGTCCGACGGGCCCATCATCGGCTTCTCGTACGAGATGTCGTTGCGGCCCTTCACGATTCTGAAGGACGAGCATCCCGGTAAGGGCATGCCTGTGCCGATGAACACGACGATCGAGGCCGAGGCAGCCAAAGGCGCAAGCAGCATCACGGTCAAGGATGCCTCGCGCTATCATGTCAAGACGGAACTGGGTGTGGGCATGGACGAAGTGGGCCGGTTCGAGTCGGCCCGGATCAGCAAGATCGACGGCAACACGATCACGTTCGAACGGCCGCTCAAGTACGCCCATAAGAAGGGCGAGATCGTGTCGGTCGAATGGATCCGTGAACGGTGGTACGTGGACGCCGATTTCGGCACCACGTTCTGGCATGACCATGTGTTTGGACTGGACGGCTGGGGCCATGGCCTCTTCTCGACGTTCATCGCCGAGCCGCCACGATCCACCTATCATGATCCGGTGACGGGGAAAGAGCTGCGCAGTGGTCCGGTGGCCGATATTCACACCACGGAGCCGGTCTCTGCCCATATTCACGGCTCGTTCCGCGAGATCGTGACACAGGTCATGGACTCGAATCCCAGGACAGCAGAGTTGATTACGACCGACAATCCGCAGGCGAAAGTCGGGGCGATTTCTGTGGATGGGACGCCCTCCGCGGTCTATCCGGCTAAACTTAATCTGTCGCCGATGAAGTTCCTGAACGGCGGCGAAGCGACGACGGGAAGCGGTTACAACATGCGTGTAGAGCCGCTCTCCGTGCGATTGGCCAACAATCCGGATCCATCGCAGCTGTTCAGCAGCCGGATTCATGGAGATCCCGAAACACCGATGTTGAAGGCCTATCTCGGTGATCCCATTGTGGTCCGGCTCATCGAAGGCTCGGCCAATGAAGTGCATTCCTGGCACGTCAGCGGCCACTGGTTTCCGATGGAACGGTACAGCAAGAACTCAATCCCACGCAGCACGTTACACGTGGTGATCGGTGAGCGATACGACGCGGCCATTCCGGCCGCAGGCGGACCGCAGCAGATGGCCGGCGATTATCTCTACTACAGCGGTCGGGCGTCCCACTTCGCGGAAGGCAGCTGGGGGATCTTCCGGATTCTGGACAACGCGGACGCGACCTTGAAGCCGCTGCCGGGACGGGAGACGATTCCGCAGTCGGCCAAGTCCGTCTGTCCGGCCGATGCGCCGGTGAAGAGCTTCAACGTGGCCGCCATCGACAAGGCGATCCGCTACAACAAGGGGACGCCCGGGGCGATGGAGGTCGATCTGGAGCGGAAGATGGTGCTCGGCAACGAGGTCGGGAAGATGTACGTGCTCGAAGGCGAAAAGACCAAGGTCGCCTCCGGCAGTCTCGAACCGAGCCCGTTGACGCTGCACGTCAACGTGGGCGATTGCATCAAGGTCAACTTGAAAAATGAAATGGCCAAGGATCGGGCCGGTTTCCACGTGGACAATCTGGCCTTTGATCCGAAGGAATCCATGGGCATCAATGCCGGCAACAATCCCGGCGACCAGACAGTCGCGCCGGGGCAAAGCCGGACCTACACGTTCTACGCCCATCCGGAGTTCGGGGAAAACGCGGCACTGATTCAGGATTGGGGGAACGTGATCGAGAATCCACGGAACGGTCTCTTTGGGGCGATCATCATCGGCCCGAAGGGATCGCAATACCGTGATCCGGTGAGCGGTGAAGATCTGGCCCAGAGGAGCTCCTGGAAGGCCGATGTCTTCGTGGATCGGACCGTGCCAGGGAATGAGAGGCGGCAAAATTACCGCTCGTTCGCACTCTTGTTCCAGGATGAAGACAACATCATCGGCACCAGCTTCATGCCGTACATCCAAAAAGTGGCCGGCGTGACGGCGGTGAATTATCGATCGGAGCCGACCGATTACCGGACCGAGAAGGGTTGTGCCTACAGTGAGGTGTTCGCCTGCGTCAAGGCAGGGGATCAGCCGGTGACGCCGACCATTGCGGCGCACGTCGGCGATCCGGTCGTGATCCATGTGTTGGGCGCGTTCAGCGAGCAGGTCCAGCTGTTCAGCGTCTCGGGTCATGAGTGGAAACATGAACCCTATCTGAGCGGCGCGGATCTCGTCAGCACCATGGAATTCGGCGGGTCCGAAGTCTTCAACGCGTGGTTGCATGGTGGGGCAGGAGGGCCCAACGGGATCCCAGGCGACTATCTCTGGCTGAACCAGCGTCCGGGCTATCTCGACGCCGGACATTGGGGGATGGTGAAGGTCCTGGACCGCAACAGTCGGACGATCCTGCCGCTCGATGGGCAGGCTCCGGCATCACAGCGGGCTGAAGACCAGCTTCCCGCGCAGTCCATACCGGTGTCGATGAAGGCCGACTAAGGGCGATCGGAGACACGGGTACACGGGACGGGGGAATCCGGCTGGTGAGGGCCGGGTTCCCCCGTTCGTTTGTGAAGTGAAGCCTTGTCTTATGGACGACAAAAGCGGTACGGTATAGAACCAACACTATGGCCAGGCTTCGGCGATGCATATGTTCCCCGTGGCTCATCGCCTGGCTGGCCGCGATATTCATTGGAGGAACAGTTCCGCAAGCCGCGGCGCTTGATTTTTCCGCCGAACGGGTCGTAAAACGTGGAAAGTCCGTGGTGACGGCCCACGTCAATGCCAAGGACGACCGCTGGCGCTTCGAGTTCACACAGCCGCAGGGGGGCGCCAGTATCATCATTGTGCGGGTGGACCACGGGACCTCGTGGCTTATCTTGTCGAAACGGCGGCAATACATGGAAGTGCCCATCACAAGCGACCATCGGTTGGTGGTGAGCGAGGGGATGGAGGGGGAAGTCTCACGAGAACTCGTGGGTGAAGAAACGTTGAACGGGTTTCCCACCGAACTCTTCGAGGTGACCGTCAAAGAGGACAGTGACACGCGGCAATATTATCGGTGGGTGACCAAAGCGCAACGATTTCCACTGAAAACGGTGAGCAAGCAAGGAGAATGGTCGGAGGAATTCAGACGGGTGATCTTTACCGAGCAGTCCCCGTTTTTGTTCGAGCTCCCTCGGCGATTGGATCCGGCCACTCCACCGGCAAACATGCAGCCGACATCGAATCATCAGTGACGCAGGAGGGATTGCCATGAAACGGATGATCGTAGCAGGACTCACGCTCACAGCATGGGCGCACATGGTCATGGCGGGTGCTCTCCAAACGGATGCCTGGGCATACCAATCGGAGACTGTGACCAATGGGGCGACGTTGCAAGGCACGATCACGTTCACGGGAACCGTGCCGGCCCCGAAGAGCTTCGAGATGCGTCGCTATTATGACCGTGACTATTGCGCGGTGCTTTCCGATGGAAAGGGACATCGTCTCCTGAAGGAGGTCAATGTCGGCTCGGACGGCGGGCTCAAGGACGTGGTGGTTGTCGTGGAAGGGATTGAGAAAGGCAAACCGTTCACCTTCACCGACGCAGAAGTGGAAGCGAGTCTGTGCCAGTTTATGCCGTTTGTGACCGTGGTCAGCGACAAGCGCCGGGTGACGGTCTTTAATCGAGATCCGGTGTCTCACGACATCCAAGGGTATGCCTACGATCAATCCGGGGTCGATATCGTCATGCATCGGCCGGCGCTGCATGTGAGCGGGACGACCGATATCGTGCAGCTGGTGAAGGGGCGGAAAGTGTTTACCATGCAATGTGGGATGCACCCCTACATGCAAAATTGGGGATACGCCATCGACAATCCCTACTACGCCGTAACGGGGCCCGATGGTTCATTCACCATCGGTGATCTTCCGGCAGGTACCTATCACATCAAGGCTTGGCATCCGATCCTGGGCGTCCAGGAGCGGGATGTGACGGTGAAGTCGAGCGAGACCGCCAAGCTCGACCTGCTCTTCGAAGCGAAGTGACGAGAGAGTGATGCCGCGCCTTCACTCCATCGTGGTTGCTCTGTTGCTCGGAGTTCTCTCGCCCGGAACCGCCAATGCGGGATCGCCCAAGGCGATCCAGGAGCAGGGTCAGGCGATGGTGCGGGACGCTGAGGACATGGTGGCGCACGGCGGCATGGGCGATGGAAAAGCCATCGTGCACCATTGCGCCGAAGTGGCCAAGCAGGCCCAGGCCATTCTCAAGGTCCTGCCGCCTGCCGATGAACATGGCAAAGAGGCCGCGCCGCACTTGGAAGATGCCATCAAGTATTGCAAGCGAGTAGCGGAGATGGGCGACAAGGTCGATCCCGGCGCCAGCTTGAATCCCGCCGTCAAAGCCCGCGCCGCCGTGCGGGAAGCGATGAAACATCTCGCCGCCATGAAAGACGGCGGGGCATAGCAGGCGTTGAAAAGGATATGTTCTGCCTGACCACACGTGGTCGTGTCCGTAGAGCTCGGTACGGTCTGAATCACTTTACGGGCAGGAACTGAGGGGATATCGCACCGCCGAACAGGCGTATTGCAAGATTCCATCAGATCTGCTATAAACTCAGGGTTTTTGACCACTTGAAAATTCCCTAGCCCCACCTCTATAATAATATCAAACTAACGGCAAGCTAGAGGTAAGGCCGGACTCACTTGGCCTCGAAGGATATCAGCCATACGTAACTTCGCTATGATCCAGCCAATTGCTCTAGATCTGGGCCTTCGCGGTTTTGCACTCAACAACACGAGCGTCTCTATTTGTCTGATGTTGTACCCCTTGATTGATGGGAGGTTGACCGTATGAGTGTTTCAACTACACGGATGTGGTCGTCGAGAATACTTGGATTAACGACCTGCCTGACACTGGCTGGGGTGCTGCCAGCCGCCGCAATCATGTCGCACGATTCACACGTCGCGCAAGGTTCAACGGCGGATGTTGCCACGCCGGTGCATGCGCAGGCTGGTCCGATGCTGATGGATAAAATGTCGAAGGCCGTTGAGCAGATCGAACGGCAGGTGCAGACGAAAGGCCCATTTCAAGGGGCCAGCGCCCATGCGATGCAGCAGGGTGTTCTGCTCGTGGCTGAAGACCCGGACAAGGTGAAGGTGACGCAGGGCAGCCGGTGCCCGGCGTATGCGCCCGTCCGCGCCTATGACGTCACGGCGATAAACATCGAAATTACCGTCAATCGGTTTGGCGATTTTTATCCGGGCTACATGTATGCGCTCACCGAAAATGTCGCAGGCGTCCGTGAGGAAGAAGCCAAGAACAAGACGGCCCGCGAAAGTGACGACGTGACGTTTGCCGAAGGGGCGGTATCGAACGGGTTGCAGGGCGACCTGATTCAGCCGTTGGTCATCCGGGCAAACCAGGGCGATTGCCTGAAGCTCACCCTTCGTAACCAGATCGATGGTGAGCCGACGAACATGATCATTAATGGGTCGCAAATGTTAGTGGCTCGCACCGGTAAACCGGCGACAGCCAACAATCCTGATGCGTTGGTGGCAGCGGGGAAAACCGGCGAATTCGAATGGTATATCCAGCCTGATAAGCAGGTGGGTGGTCTCGCCTTTCACAGCCATGCCTCGCGCGAGCAGTACTCGTTGGGCTTGCTGGGTTCGCTTGTCGTTGAGCCGCAAGGCTCTCGCTTCCTGAGCCCGTTTACCGGCGAAGACATGAAGAGCGGCTGGGAAGCCATGATCGATGTGGCGAAGGGATCGGACTTCCGCGAATTCGTCATTTTCTATCATGAGGCGGGTGACGAGACGTTCCGTTTGTTGAATCGCAAGGGCGATATGCTCCCGCAGCGCGATGCCCACACCGATACCTATAGGCCGGCGGCACGGTTGCTTAATTATCGCAGTGAGCCACACGGCACACGGCTGGAGATGCAGGAGCACCTGGTCGGATTTGCCGATGAATCACAGGGCTATGGGTCCTATACGTTCGGCGATCCCGCCACCACGATTCCGCGTTCCTATTTAGGCGATCCCGCCACGTTCCGGATGGTCGGCGGATCTGAGATCGTCCATTCCCACCATCTTCATGGTGGGTCGATCCGTTGGGCCAGACAACCCGGCACGAGCAAGCTGGATCCGACCTTGTCGAAGACCGGTCCCGTGAAGTTCCCGCTGATCAATGACGTGTCGGACCGGTTGGACGTGCAGTCCATCGGCCCGTCGGAGATTTACGATGAAGTGACTGAGGGAGGATCCGGCGGATTGCAGGCATTGGCCGGTGAATTCGTCTTCCACTGCCATATCCCGCAACACTATGTGACCGGCATGTGGGGGTTCTGGCGGGTATACAACACGTTGCAGGCCCCAGGGTTTCAGACCGATGTCATGAAAGCGTTGGTGGAATTACCGGACCGCAAGGGCAAGATCAAGCCCGCCGTCAGTTCAGATAAGCTGGTTGGGACCACTGTCGATTGGTATGGCGGAAAGAAGTGGGAAATTACGAAGGACAAGACTGACTGGAAAGCCAATCCAGTCAAGGTGTCAATCAAGGATTGGGTCGAATACATGCTCCCGCCGCAGGGATTGCCTGGGAAGTCAGAAGACCAGGTCAAGCAGGCCCAGGGGCATGATGCGACGGTGGTGAATTGGAAGTGGGAAGGCACATTGGCGCTCAATGAGCCGGAGACGCCCCACAAGTGGGCCGACTATGTCTCGCCTGCTCCGATGAAGCGCCCACCGATCACCTTTGATCCGCAGACCGGCAAGCTGGCGTTCCCATGGCTGAGACCGCATCTTGGAAAGCGGCCGCCGTTCGCTCCGAACCATGGCGGTGCGCCGTGGCTGGAGCCCTTCCATGTTCGCGAGGACGGGACGAAGAGCACAGAGCCGGCCAGGCCAGGTGAACAGGGCCCATGGAGCTTGTGCCCAGAGAACTCTCCACGGAAGTACTACACGACTCACTCCATTACATTGCCGATCACGCTGAAACCGGCGACGGCCAATTCGGCTGCGCTGGTCGATCCGATCGGCATGATCTATGTGCTGCACGAAGAAGAAGCGGAAGTGCGCAGCAATCCCAAGAAGCAGGTTCCTTTGGTGATTCGCGGCAACGTCTACGATTGTATCGACGTGATTTTCAAAAATGAAATTCCCGATGACGCGCGCACGGGGTGGGCCAATAAGATTAACCTCCACCCACATTTCTTCCAATTTGATACAAGCGCATCGGACGGTCCGACGATCGGATTTTCCTATGACATGTCGTTGCGGGCCTTCACCATGTTGAAGGATCCGGAGCCAGAAAAGGGCATGCCCCTGCCGGCCAATACCGTCCAGACGGCAGATTCCAAGGCGGGGGCGCGCAGCATTACCGTTGCGGACCCGTCAAAGTTCCATGTCAATATTGAGCTGGGCGTCGGCATGGACGATCCGAAATACTTTGAAGTGGCTCGGATCAAGTCCATCAATGAGAAGACGATTACGTTTGATGCGCCATTGAAGTACGCGCACAAGAAGAATGATATCGCCAGCGTGGAGTTTATCCGTGAACGTTGGTATGTCGATGCCGACCTTGGAACTGTGTATTGGCACGACCATGTGTTCGGCACCGATACATGGGGCCATGGCTTGTTCTCGGCGTTCATTACAGAGCCGCCGCGTTCGACGTATCACGATCCGGTGACCGGCAAGGAAATTCGCAGTGGTCCTATTGCGGACATCCACACGCTGGAACCGGTGTCTGCTCATATTCGTGGCAGCTTCCGTGAAGTGATGATGCACATTCAGGACAGCAATGCGCGGGTAGCAGAATTGATCACCACTGATAATCCTCAGGCGAAGATCGGGGCGACTACGGTCGACGGGCCGCCGTCGCATCAATTCCCCGAGAAGATTAACAAGTCGCCGATGTGGTTCCTGAACGGTGGAGAAGCCACCACAGGAAGCAGCTATAGCATGCGTGTAGAGCCGTTGAGCGTGCGGCTCGCCAATAATCCTGACCCGTCGAAGCTCTTTGTGTCGGGAATCCATGGTGATCCAGGTACGCCGCTGTTGCGGGCCTATCTTGGTGATCCCATCTTGGTACGCGCGTTGGTCGGATCGGCCAACGAAGTCCATACATGGCATGTGACCGGCCATTGGTTCCCGATGGAGCGGTACGCGAAAGACGCCATGCCGCGTAGCACGGTCCATCTGGTGATCGGTGAACGCTACGATCCGGCAATCCCAGCGGCGGGTGGGCCGCAGAAGCAGGCGGGTGACTACCTTTACTACAGCGGCCGGGCGTCCCACTTTGCAGAGGGCAGCTGGGGGATCTTCAGGGTCTTCGATGAACTGCAGGGGGACCTGAAGCCCTTGCCGAGTCGCGAGCAGATTCAAAAATCTGCACCGTCAATCTGTCCGGCAGATGCTCCGGTCAAGAGCTTCACTGTCTCGGCTGTGGACCAACAGATCCGGTACCACGATGGAGCGCCGGGCGTGATGGAAGTCGATCTTGAACGGAAGATGGTGTTTGGAAACGAGCAAGGCAAGATGTATGTGCTCGACGGCGATCGTGGGAAAGTCAAGGCTGGTGAATTGACACCGAGCCCGCTGACCTTGCACGTCAACGTCGGAGACTGCGTGAAAATCAACCTTAAGAATGAAATGGCAAAGGAACGAGCCGGGTTCCACGTCGATATGATGGCGTTTGATCCGAAAGAGTCGTTCGGCGCCAATGTTGGCAATAATCCCGGTGATCAGACAATTGGACCGGGCCAGAGCAAGACATACACCTACTATGCTCATCCAGAGTACGGAGAATTGGCAGCTCTCATCCAGGACTGGGGGAACGTTGTGGAGAATCCCCGGAACGGTCTGTTCGGGTCGATCATCATCGGTCCGAAGGGATCTATGTATCGCGACCCTGTGACGGGCGACGATATCACCCTGAAGAGCAGTTGGCGTGCTGATGTGCTGGTCGATCGGACCATCTCTGGAAACGAGAATCGCAAGAACTACCGCGACTTCTCACTGATGTTCCAAGATGAGGACAACATCGTCGGCGTGAGCTTCATGCCCTACATTCAACAGGTCGCGGGTATTACGGCCGTGAACTACCGGTCAGAGCCCACAGCGTGGAGAATGGAGAAGGGCTGTGACGTCTCGGAGATCTTCAGCTGCGTGAAGGCCGGCGAAGTGCCTGCGACTCCGCTGTTACAGGCCCATATCGGGGATCCTGTGGCCATTCACGTGTTGGGTGCATTTAACGAGCAGGTACAGCTGTTCACCATTGATGGTCATGAATGGCCGCATGAACCCTACATGCAAGGTGCGGACCAAGTCAGCACAATGGAGTTCGGTGGGTCGGAGATCATCAATGCGCACCTCACTGGTGGGGCAGGTGGTCCGAACAAGATCGTGGGTGACTACATCTGGAAGAACCAGCGGCCGGCCTTTGCCAACGCCGGTCAGTGGGGCTTATTCAAAGTCCTTCCAATCGGAGACCAGCGCATTAAGTCCTTAATGCCGCAGATTCCGGCAACCAAGACGGCGGAAGGCCTGATGGACGAAGGTATGGTGTCGACGACTTCGTTCACTGCACAGTAGTGTCTCTGATGGCGGTGTCTCCTCTAGGGAGGCACCGCCATTGCGGCCCAGCATTGTGGTAACAATCTTTCACTTCTTTCCCTCTATCCATGACAGCCCGACAATGACGCGCTGCCCTCCACTCCTGGCAATGGGCCTGTTGATCGGATTGATCGGCGCCGGTAGTCCTGTTTCGATTTCAGCGGGTGAAGTCGCCTCCCGCCCGCCCGTAAGTCGGGTTGAGGTGGTGCTTGCCAAGGAATATCGGAATCAAGTGGCCGTGCTGAAGGAGGAATTTGCTCAGGCGGGGATGGCCAACGTCCATTTCCAATTTGCCAACTGGGGACAGCCTCCGCAAAATATTGGGTTAGGGCGGGATGTGCCAGCCGATAAGGCAAGAGAAGCCATTAGGCTCGCGCTCAAGTACAATCTGGGAGTCAGCATCCTGCTCCCAGAACGCTTGTTTCCTCCAAGATTTATTACGATTGCTTCATCTAATTACGATGACACGGTGGAATATCCCATCGATCAGGCTTCGCTTGTCAAACTGCAGGATCCCGACTTGAGCACCGAGGCATTCCACCGCCTCTATCGGGAACTGACTTCCATTCCGCTGGAGCCCAAGGGCCGCAATCTCGGAAGGCCCTATTGATGACGATCAAGGCGGCAAGCATCCGCTGCACGATTCCTGTCATCTACGGGTTCGGCACCAGAGGACTCACGGCATTCTGATCCCGCCCGGGCTGATAGCTCTTCAGCATCTGCATGACCGGCTGCATCAGGCGGGCATCGTCCGCGAGCGGCACTTTGATCCGCACCCCGCGCCCTTCGTTGCGGCCAAGCGACATGATATGGTGCTCGATCATCTCGCCTTGCTTCTCGTCCCGGTAGGTGAAGGTCAGTTGCTTCGCCGGGAACCCGGCCAGCGAGAGGTCCTGATCCGCTTTCCATGTCACCACAATCGATTTCTTGCCGTAGAGTTCCGTCATGATACGGCGGTGAGCCGAAACGAACTCATCGAGAGTCTGCCGGCCGTCCTGACTCTTTCCCGTCACGATATTCATGTGGCCGGAGAGGGCGACAAGACTATGCTCGATCGGCGTCGCAATCGTGACACCGGCTCCATCCGGCATGGGATTACCGAGACGCCAGTCGCCGGGATACCGGACGGAGAATCCGTACCGGGCGTTCGTGTATATTTTCCATCCCTGCTCGTCCGATTCGGACGAAGCCGACAGTGCCCTGTGAGGGCTCACGAAGAACTGCGTCGCCAGAACCAGGAACAGCATCATCTGGATCATTACACCCTCACATCTTCATGATGGCCGATGCGTGTTCTGCGTCATCAGTGAGTGTCGTGCGCAGATCGGGCACAACGGAATCCTATTGTCGCGGCACGTCGATCCGGTGACGCTCCGCCTCTGGTGGCCGTCCGTAGCAGCACCGGCTCACTCTTCCACGATCCTCCGCGCACGACCTTATACCGGCCACTTGCGGGCCCGTGAGGATCACGGTCCGGCATCGTCGCATAATAATCGATCCCGAACCAGTCGTTAACCCACTCGGCGGCATTCCCCGCCATATGGTGGAGGCCATAGGGGCTGCGGCCCTCCTCTCCGTGGTCGACGAAGGCAACAATGGGGATCTCGTGGACGTGATATTGTCCGAAATTCGCGAATTCGGGCGCGGGCGGTTGCTGTCCCCAAGGAAAGAGAAGGCCGCGTTCTCCCCGTGCGGCCTTCTCCCACTCTGCTTCGGTCGGCAGCCGCTTCCCCTGTGCTAGGCAAAACGCAGACGCCTCCGCCCAGGTCACATAGAGTGCCGGCCAGCGGGCCAGGGTCTCCGGCCGTGCCGCATGGACGACGGTCATATGCTCAATTAACTTCCCGACTTCATCCGGGAGAGGATGCTGATGCCGCTGGAGCCACGAGAGATACTCTCCCAGACTCGCTTCGTCGCGGTCGATCTCGAATCGGCCAAGCACGACGCGGCGTTGTGGTTGCTCGGTGTCGTCGTATTGCGTCGCCATGCTGAAGGATCCGCCGCTCGTGCGGGCTGTACCCATGAGAAAGGAGCCTTCTGGAACGCCTACCATCGGGGAACTGCGGGCCAGCGCGGCAATCTGTTCAACCGGGCTGGATTTAGGCGGAGATGCGGCGGTGACAGGCGTCGGCCCTGAACCTATGTACGAGTCAAGGACCACGGCTAACAGGAGCAGATACAGGGCATTGCGGGCTCGGTGCGGCATGACCTTCTGTACCTATCTTGCAGGCTAAGAGTCAATGACTGAGATCGGAATGGCTGATGGTCAAAGGGGAATGTGTACTGAACAGTCACGCGAGGGACGTACCCTCCCTCATTAGCAAGGTATTTTTTCCGTCGAGATCGATTATGATGCTGCGACATGTATATCGCGCTTGTAGCCGTCCATATCCTGGCCGCCATGGTCTGGGTCGGAGGCCTGCTGTTTCTGTCCCTCGTCCTGGCTCCATTGATCCGAAGCCAGACAACCGCGCCGGAATTCATGGCGTTGTTCCGCTCCGCTGCGTTGCGATTTCGAGTCGTCGCCTGGGCAGCCATCGGGATCCTGCTCATCACCGGTCCCATGCTGCTGTCGGAGCGGGGCATCGCGCTGACCGCACCGTCCTCATGGCCGGACCTCGTCCGATTGAAACTTGCACTGGTCGGGGTGCTGCTCGTGCTTACGGTCTTGCACGACCTCGTCTTGGGGCCACGGGTCAGTCACGCCGTCGCCATCCCGGAAGCGTCACGCACGGCCTGGGAGCATCTCATCGTGCGGACCGCCCGCTGGTTGCCGCGGATCTCCCTTCTCCTCGCGTTGGCCGTAGTCATCGCGGCGGTGGTGCTGGCGAGGGACTAGCCAGACCCGTTATGGACCATTCCGGTGCGCGACGATTTCAGTACGGTGCGATCGCAGCCCTGCTCTGGGGCGGCCTGCGGGGAGAAATTTCCGTTGCCTTGGCGTGGTCCTTGCCGCCCACAGTCCCTCGTGCAGGGGCTGACGATCAACCGGGTGCTGGGCGGGCCAACGACACCGCAATTGGTGTAGCTGTAGGCATGACCGAAAAGAGAGAAACAGATCATCCATGAAGAGGAGGTATCATGAAAGAACGGTGGCTGACACAGCTGGTTGAACGATTGGTCGAATGGGCCATGAGTTCAGGAATTCGTGTGGCGCTCATCGGTATAGGGATGTTGCTTCTGCTGGCGATCACTCGACAGGTCCTCAAACGTCTCCGGCGCCTGTATGAAGGGGCGCTGCCGAGCCCGGCGGAGTGCAGGCGGGCCGACACGCTCACCCATGTGCTCCGAGACGTGGCGCGGGTCTTCATCGTCGCCGTTGGTACGATGATGGTCCTGTCCGAAATCGGCATTGATCTCAAACCGCTCCTGGCCGCCGCCGGCTTGGGCGGATTGGCGCTCGGGTTCGGCGCGCAGAGTTTGGTGAAAGACGTCATCTCGGGATTCTTTATCCTACTGGAAGATTCCATCGCCGTGGGCGATGTCATCGAGATCGCCGGCGTGAGTGGTGTGGTCGAAGAGGTGAAGCTCCGGACCATCACGCTGCGCGACGCGTCAGGTAGCGTGCACATCGTGCCGAACGGAATCGTGGACCGGGTCAAGAACATGACGAAAGGCTACTCCTATTACGTGTTCGACATCGGGGTTGCGTATCGGGAAGACGTGGATCGCGTGATGGCGGTGCTGGTCGACGTCGCAGCGGAACTCCAGGCCGATCCCGTGTTTACCTCGGACATTCTGGATCCGCTGGAGATGCTCGGCGTCGATCGCTTTGACGATTCTGCCGTGATTATCCGGTGCCGTCTGAAAACCGTGCCTTCTCAGCAATGGCGGATTGGACGCGAGATGAACCGTCGGATTAAGAAGACCTTCGACGCCAAGGGCATCGAGATCCCGTTTCCCCACCGGACGATTTACTGGGGACAGTTGGGGCAAGTACCGGGAGTATTCCCTCAAACCGGCACATAGTCCATGACTCACTCTGGAAAGACTGTCCCTTCGAGCCGGATGACCGAGCCAAGATCAACGAAGGAATTTGCGCAGGCTGAAATTACAGAAGGAGGTAGAAAGCCGCCACAGCTCCAAAGAACTCGGCGGTGTTCTTACCGCTGAGGCTGAACCATGGACCGGCAATCAGCCCGATGTGTTGAGTGAAGTGATACTCCACTGCAGGTGCGATGGAAACGAGATTGCGGTATCCCTTTCCTATAAGTGCCGGCTCGCCGTGTACATCGACCCCCGTTGTTCCGGAAAAGCGGGTGGCATTGATCGTCTGGAATCCGATATCAAGCGCGAGAACCACCTGCCGAGTGAGCGGATATTCTCCTGCGATGATGACGGTGGTCACGGATCCAGGCTCAACACGACCTGCCGTGTTGGACCCTCCGCCGTAGGTATTGAATCCACGTACCGCGACGGGTGAGGAGAAGCCGTAGGATGCATTCAGGCGGTATCTCAGCACATGATCCCCTCTCAGCCGCAGTGTTTTCTGCACTGCGACGCCGAGTGTCGTCCCAAACGAGCCGCCCCCGGTTCCACCCAGATCTGCCGTGGATGGCCCGAGGTCATTATAGCGACCAGTCGGAAAAATTTCTTGAACCCAAAACAGCACATATGGAAGCCATGAATTGTCATCACCTCTCAGGACTTGGAAGCCAAGGTGGAGCGGCAAGTCGCCGACCCCTGAGATAGAGTCACGTGATGAGGAATTCTCAAGCCACTGCGGCGCGATGCCAATATCGATCCGGTCCGTTACACCGTAGATGAAAAACGTTTGTTGAATGATCGTGCGCGACACGGTGGCCGACTGGAGGCGCCAATTGTCATTGTAGAGTCCGCCATAGTGCGTATAAGCAACGTAGGGCTGAACGACCACACGCCCCGGGTCGAGTGTGCGGCCACGCGTCGACAGCAGTGTTCCTGTGAACCAGGGATCGGGAGATTCGTGCGGGTCAATCTCGAAATCGCCGCACCAGGCAGCATCTGATAGGCAGACACATGCGATGAGCACGCACAGAAAGATCGTGAGTCGCGTTCCAACCGGAACAGTGTATTCAAGGTGACTGGGCATGGCCACGAAGTCGTGTTTTCTTACTGGAAGGACACGATCGAAATAAGATGACCGAAGCGCTGGGAGGCAGGAGATCGAGAGCGTACACCATTCTAGGTATGGTGTAATAGGCGTGTAGGCACAACCTTGTTATGCGTACTTGGACAGTATTGTGGCAGGCCCGGCAGGTTACGCTGTACTACTCCTTCTCTGGGTTCCTCCATCTCTATCCGAGGTGAATTTATAGAAAAAATCATAAATAGTCGTTATATTGCAGTACCTTATCGAGTATACCAAATTGTTAGTAACTCGTTAGTAGCTATTTTCTGCCTAGGTTGAAAATAATTTCAGACTTTCTGAACTCACAGTCAGGCATTAAAAAACCCACCAGAGCAGTGTATCTGGTAGGTTGCATTCTTTGTGGAAACTGATTAGTGACTAGTAGGTGCACCATGTTTAATCAAGGCAGATTCCAATCTGCCTGATGCTTTGAGTTTTGCAACCCATTTAGGCGATAGGCCACGACCGGTCCAAGTCTCGGCATGATTTTCAGGGTTA
>VGXB01000039.1 GCA_016873515.1 Nitrospira sp. | reverse complement strand
GGCTGCTCCGTGATTCCGTCTCGTGCGCGCTATAGCCGCGCGCCTTTGTGTCGCCACCGCTCAGCGGCTTTGGTGAAGTCAGGCGTCCACGTAGCACCCTGTCCGAAATTCCGAACCCCCCGCTGTCGTGACTTGTATCGGTCACCCGGACAACCGCCAGACAAAGTATCACGAACGCCAGATACTCTTTCGTCAGGGGATGAAAGCTCTTGCAGGCTCGTTCATACACTGTAAATAAGTCCCCGACCGCGACTTCGGCTGGATTATCGAGCTTGAGAGAGAGAAGGCTTCCTGCCTTCCCATCAGCATTCGATTGCCCGTTAACTGATTATCCCCCGTGATCAGATTGACAAAGCTCTCACGTGGCATAGTTTTCTGGATGGTCCCGCCTGAGAACACCATGGCGGCCTCACCATACCGCACCGCATCGGCGTTTTGGGTTTGTGCCAATATCCCATCCAGCCGTACGCCGATATCAAACGAGAGGACCAGAATCAATGGCGCCAATGTTTTCATAGATCTGTTCCTTTGCGGGTGCTGTTCAGACCAATGTTCCTTAGCAAACCATAACAAAACATGCTGTCCCGTCAAGAGTTTGTGCCGATCTCACCGGGTTTGACCATCGCGCGTCATCAGTGGTATGGTCCTGGTATCGTCGATTACGTTCCGAGAAGCTTCGCACGGTCCGCGCCATGAACGATCCGCCTCCCGCGTCTGTATCGAGCTCTCCGAAAAAGGAGCGAATCGAGACTCAGATCCACCGTCGACGGAAGGTCAGGGCTCGCTCCCCATTGGAGGTGGAGTGGGAAATGGCCTCATCACCTCGCCACGATGAACCGCCCCCGCCGTCGCGCCTTGGAGACTGATCCAATCGTTGCGGATTGACCTTCCGGATCGTCTCGCAGCCACTCACGGTCGGACGTAGTCTCACACTAGGGCTTTCGGGACTTCCTCACTTAGGTCCTTTGCTCGCTTGCTATCCCCACGATCCAGTCCCTACTATTCTCCCTACTATTCAAACTTCTCTCAAGGTCAACACCTTGTGGGGCGAGGGTGATGAACGATCCCCATGTGCTTGATTATTTGATCAAGTTCTATCCTATTCTGCTCTATATCTTCGCGATGCTTGCGTTTGCGCTGACCACGCTAGTGATCAGCCATTTCGCCCAGCCCAGGTACCCGGAACCAGAGAAATTGTCGGTCTACGAGTGTGGCGCCGAACCGTTTTCCGATGCCCGCATGCCCTTCCCCGTGCGGTACTACATTTTTGCCATGCTGTTTGTCATTTTTGACGTGGAAGTGATCTTTCTTTACCCCTGGGCGGTGGTGTTTACCAAGATCGGTGTGATTGGATTGATTGAGATGCTGATTTTTATCGGCCTGTTTGTCGTCGCGTACGTGTACGCCTGGCGCAAGGGGGCACTTGAATGGGACTGATCCAGCTGGGGCGGCATGACAAGGACGGCGCCCCCGATGTCATTACCGGAAGCCTGGAAAAAGCGGTCAATTGGGCGCGCAAAGGCTCCCTGTGGCCCATGACGTTCGGGCTGGCCTGCTGTGCCATCGAGATGATGGCCGCCGTCTCGTCCCGGTATGACATGGATCGGTTTGGCGCCGGCGTCTTCCGCGGCTCGCCGCGGCAATCGGACTTGATGATCGTGGCCGGAACCGTGTGCCGTCGGATGGCACCGGTGATCAGAAAAATCTACGATCAGATGCCGGAACCGAAATATGTGATCTCGATGGGATCCTGCGCCACATCCGGGAATATCTACGATAGCTACAGCGTGGTGCAAGGAGTCGATCGGTTTGTCCCGGTCGATATCTATGTGCCCGGATGCCCGCCGACGCCCGAGGCGCTTTTCGACGGCATTCTGAAATTGCAGGAGCGCATTATGCAAAAGCGGGTGTTTGTCTCGCAACCGAACGAAGTCAAAACGAATTTCAAGGTCTAACAGGCACTCCATGCACCAGTTGGCTCAACAGATTCAGGACGAATTTCCCGCCGGTTTTGTCGGCGCGACCGAATGGCGTGGCGACGTAGCGGTCACGGTCACACGGGACGCACTCCACAGCATCGCAGAATTTCTTCGTAATGAGCCGGGAATGGATTTCGACTACATCGTCCATGTGAGCTCCGTGGATTGGCCGGACGATGAGAAACGATTCGAGGTGGTGTGGGAGTTCTACTCTATCCGGAAGCGACGACGCATTCGCCTCAAAACACGCGTGCCGGAGTCCGATTGTATCGTGGATTCGTTGACGGATCTCTGGAGAGGGGCGGATTTCATGGAACGTGAAGTCTACGACATGATGGGCATCCGGTTTCGAAATCACCCGGATTTGCGCAGGATCCTGATGCCGGACGACTATACCGAGGGGTATCCCTTGCGAAAGGACTTTCCCCTCCGCGGCAAAGGTTGGCGGGATACGTTCGAGTTTCTGGACGAAGTTCCGCAATAAACGCACGGATCGACGATGGCATTCGAAGATCAGAGAACAACGGTCTACAAAGTCGATCCGGAGCATCCGGAGAGCAAGACGCTTCCGACCTTACGGACCGAGGAACTGCTCCTGAACATGGGGCCTCAACATCCCAGCACCCACGGAGTGCTCAAGGTGATTTTGGAGTTGGAGGGGGAGCGACTGGTGAAATCCACGCCGGTCATGGGGTACCTCCATCGCGGAGTCGAAAAACTGGCGGAGGACAGCACCTATCACCAGTTCATTCCTCACACGGACCGACTCGATTACGTTTGCGCGATGTACAACAACTTCGCCTATTGTCGTGCCGTCGAAAAGTTACTGGACCTGAAGGTGCCGGACCGGGCTGAGTATCTCCGAACGATCGTGGCAGAGGTACAACGTATCATCGGCCATCAATTTTGGGTGAGTGCCCAGGCACTGGACATCGGGGCGATGACCATCTTTTTCTACTGCTTTCGTGATCGAGAGATTCTCCTCGATTGGTTCGACGAGCTGTGCGGCGCCCGCCTGACGACCAGCTGGTATCGCATTGGCGGGGTGGAGCGCGACCTCACGCCGTCGCTCATCGAGAAGCTGAAAGCTTTTCTCGATTATTTCCCTCCGAAGATCGACGAATACCAGGTGTTTCTCGAAAAGAACCGTATCTGGCTGGGACGCACGAAGGGCGTGGCCGTGATTTCAGCTGAGGATGCCATCAGCTTCGGATTAAGCGGACCGACGCTGCGCGGCTCCGGCGTGGATTATGATCTGCGCAAGTATGAGCCCTACGGCGCCTATCCAAAATGCGAATTCAGTGTCCCGGTGGGGAAAAACGGCGACACTTACGACCGGTACTGGATTCGCATGATGGAACTCTATGAGAGTGTGAAGATCATCAGGCAATGCCTCGAACAAATGGAAGAGGGCCCCATCATGGCGGACGTCCCGAGCGTCACCTTGCCGCCCAAACAGCGGGTCTTCACGAACCTGGAGGCGATGATCCAGCAGTTCAAGCTGTTCTCGGAAGGATTCAAGGCGCCTCCTGGAGAGATTTATTGCGGGACGGAAGCACACAAGGGCGAACTGGGATTTCATATTGTCAGCACCGGCGGGAGTAAGCCGTACCGGCTCAAGATCCGCGCCCCGTCCTTCATTCATATGGGTGCGTTCGACCATATGGCCAGAGGGTATATGATTTCCGACGCCTGCACGATTTTTGGGACCTACGATATCGTGATGGGGGAGTGCGATCGGTGATGGGGACGTCAACCGTCATCCGCCAATCGGTGGGGCACAGAAGTTTCTTCACGGTTGACGAATGATGAGTGACGATTGACAGAGCATTAGATTGACAGAGCATTAGAATGGGTTTGAAACCAGCCACTAATCCCGACGTCGAAGCAGCGACGATCGAACTGACGATCGATGGGAAGACCGTCACCGCCAAGGATGGCGTCTCCCTATACGATGTCATCTCGATGACGGGTAAGATCATTCCGGCCATGTGCTACCACTACACGTTCGACCCGTTCGGTTCCTGCGGGATGTGTTTGGTGATGCAGGAAGGGAAAAAAGCGCCGGTCCGCTCTTGCACGGCCAAAGCGACGGCCGGGATGATTATCCGCACCGAGGGCGACGATCTTTTTCTCGCTCGTAAGAAAGCCGTTGAAAAGCATCTCTCGGTGCATCCGCTGGACTGCCCGGTCTGTGACGCGGACGGGCACTGCGAGCTCCAGGACATGGCATTTGAGCATGGCGTGACCAATCTGGCCAATGCCAAACAGAAGTTCATTCCGGAGGATACCCGAAGCCCAGTGCTGGACTTCAATATGAATCGCTGTATCGCCTGCGCCGAGTGTATCAATGTCTGTAAAGATGTGCTGATGATCGACGCGCTCCAGTTCATGAAAAAAGGCGGATTCAATCAGGTCGTGCCGAAGGGCGATGTCGCGCTCGACTGCGAATTCTGCGGGGATTGTCTGGCGGTCTGCCCGGTCGGCGCCATCACCAACAAGTTCTCGAAGTACCTGTACAAGCCCTGGCAGATGAAGAAAACCACCACCACCTGCAACTACTGCGGGGACGGCTGCCAGCTGTACTTGGAAACGAAGGACGAAGAAGTGATCCGCGTCACCTCACCTCTGTCCTGGAAGAACAAATGGGGAGATCGATCTGAAACGGCGAAGGGGCACGGCGGCCTGTGTGTGCGTGGACGGTTTGGGTTCGAGTATCTGGATGGCAAGACCCGGCTGCGGAACCCGTTAGTGCGCGAACACAACCAGCTGGTGGAAAAGCCCTGGATTGAAACCATGCAGACGCTCGTGGATCGGTTCACGGCGATTATGCATCGGCATGGCGCCGATGCCATTGCTGGCTTGATTACCGCGCGCTGCACGAACGAGGAACTGTATCTGTTCCAAAAACTGATGCGGACCGTGTTCAGAACCAACCATCTCGACAGCAGCGCCCGTTACGGCCACATGAATTTCGTGCATGCCTCGAAGCATGCGGTCGGCCTGGGGCGGACGCACAATGATTGGGAAGATCTCACCAAGGCCAAGGTTGTGCTCATGATCGGCTCGAACCTCACGGAAACAAATCCGCTGACGGCCATGCGGATCAAAGAAGCGATCCGTGTCTACAAGGCGCAAGTGGTGACGCTCGACGCCGCTGTGACGAATATGGCCAAACTGGCGTCTCATCCGTTGTTGATCAATCCCGGTACAGAAGGAGCCGTGATCGACGGGTTGGTGAAGACGGCTATCGACCAGGATTTGGTCGATGAAGAATCGGTCAAGAAACATCCGCGCGCACTCGGCGCACTCAAAGCGGCAGTCGACAAATTGTCCCTGGAGCAGATCTCGGCTCACACCGGCCTATCCAGCGAGACCTTCAAGGAGATCGTGGCGCTCTTTGCGGAATCGCCCCGATCGATCATTCTGTGCGCGGAAGGTATTGTCAGGCGAACCAACGGCTACCAGAACGTCTTGAAACTCATCGACTTTGCCTGGATCACCGGAAAACTCAACCGTCCTGGCTGCGGTGTCAGCACGGTGACCGAGGAACCGAATGAACAGGGTGCTGTGGATATGGGAGTCGCACCTGAGTTTTTGCCGGGACAAGCCCGGTTCGACGACGCAGCCGCGCGCGACCGGTTTGCCAAGGCGTGGGACGCACCGCTCCCGCCGGCGGGCACGGGATCGCACCTTGTGGACATTCTCAACCGATGTCGGAGCGGGCAGATCAAGGCCCTCTATATCTTGGGAGAAAATCCACTGGGAACCTTGCCGGCTTCGCTGGAGGTGCGAACTGCGTTGGAGCAAGTTGAACTCCTCGTGGTCCAAGATCCTTTCTTGACGCAGACCGGACGCCAGGCCCATTTTGTGTTGCCTGCCTGCACATACGCGGAAAAGGACGGGACGTTTACCAATCTGGAAGGCCGGGTGCTCCGGGTGCGTCAAGCCATGGACCCCCTTGGGGACAGTTTACCGGACTGGCACATCATGACCGCGCTCGCCAACGCGATGGGAGGGCACTGGGACTATCAATCGGTCAACGACATTCAAGCCGAAATCTTGAAGCTCGTGCCTGGGTACTACAACCTCGGCCAGCCTCGGAAGATCGTGCTGACCCCTGACCACTACTTGTCGAATGGCTATGCTGCTGAGGTTGGGGCCCGGTACTGCGTGTCGGCGGGGCACGACCAGACGCGCCCGTTTTCTTTACAGATGGGCCAAGTGCTCATGCATTCGGGCAAAATGTCGACGGAAGCCCCAGGACTTATCAAGATTTCACCCAATACCGGCAAGCTCCATATGAACATCCGGGATATGGAACAGCTGGGCGTGCAAGAGGGGGTGAACGTCTGTCTCGCCTCCGAACGCGGCTCGTTGCAGCTTGGGGTTCAGCCCGACCAAGCGGTCGCGCCGGGCACCTGTTTTTTCCCTGAACACTTCAATGAACCGCCGGTCAAGGATTTGATGACGGTGTCGATCGACCCGGTGACGGGTGTCCCAGCTTTCAAACAGTGTTGGGTCAGCATTGAACGAGTGTGAGCAGCTGTGTATGCGTTTTGGCCTGTCCGTGAGGAGATGGCGATGAACGTGGGCGCGTTGACTAAGAAAGTCCTCCAGGCTGCGTTGTTCTATGAAATCTGGGACGCGATGAAGGTCACGTTCCAGCACATGTTCCATCGGCCGATCACCTTTCAATATCCGAGGGAACAGCGGACGATTCCCGATGCGCATCGGGGCGCCCTGGGGCTGCTTCGGTACGACGACGGCCACGAACGCTGTGTGGGATGCGATCTCTGTGAAGCCGCCTGCCCTTCACGCTGCATCAAGGTGATCAGCGCGGAAGATCCAAGCCGTCCGCTCCAGCGGTATGCCACCGAGTTCTATATCGACATCACGAAATGTGTCTTTTGCGGCTATTGCGTCGAAGCGTGCCCGGTCAATGCGCTGGCTATGACGAAGATGTACGAATTTTCCACCCATGATAAGCGCACTCTGCTTTTCGATAAGAAGCGGCTGTACGACATCGGAGAACGCCACCTCGACGATGCAAAAAAATATCTGTATGCCCACAATCAGGAGAAGAATGTCGAGGAAAGCCGTGAGTATCGGTACTACTTCCCGCAGTCCGTACTCAAATCCACACAATCGTCTCCCAAGCATCTGAGCTGAGTCACGATGATGATGTCAGTATTTTTTGCGTATTTCGCATTGATGAGTATTGTCGCCGCCGCATTGACCGTGTCACTGAGGCATCCCGTGCACTGCGGCCTCGCGCTGCTGACGCTGCTGCTGCACGTCTCCGGCCTCTTCGTCTTGCTGAACGCGGAGTTCCTGTGGGCCGTCCAGGTCATCGTCTATGCCGGTGCAATCTTAGTGTTGTACCTCTTTGTTCTGATGCTCCTGAATCTCAAGACAGACGAGCGGTATTTCCATTCGTCGTATCCGTATGTTATCGGCCCGGCGGCGCCGGGATCGCTCTATGTCCTGTATCTGTTGCTCCAATCACCGTTTGAGGGTGCAAAGGGCGATGCACCCGCGTCCGCGATCCTCGAAGGCGGGGACACGTATGCGGTGGGCATCAAGATGTTCAGCGATTATATTCTCCAGTTTGAAATCGTCGGCATCTTTCTGCTGGGCGCCATCATCGGCGCGATCGTGCTGGCCAAGACGCCAAAAGCGATGGAAGACGCGGGCGGTAACCGATAAGAGGACAGGGTGATGGTGCCTCTGAGTGCCTATGTGGCCGTCAGCGCAATCCTGTTTATGACAGGCTTGCTCGGGGTGTTGATCCGGCGCAATTTCATCATCGTGCTGATGTCCGTGGAAATCATGATGAATGCCGCCAACATCAATCTGGTCGCGTTTTCCCATTATCTTGAATCTATGTCTGGCCAGCTGGTCGCCTTATTCAATATCGCCATTGCCGCCGGGGAAGCCGCCGTTGGATTGGCCATCATCGTGGTCGTGTTCCGTGGAAAGATCTCCACGAACGTGGACGAAATAAACCTGTTGAAGTGGTAACGTGTCGGACTTAACCGATTTCCTTATCAAGCTGATCCCACTCCTCCCGCTCCTGGCCGTCATCGCGAATGGGCTGCTCGGGAGCCGATACTCGCATGGGACCGCGCACCGATTGGCCTGGGGATCGGTCGGCCTGTCGTTCCTGTGCACCATCGGTGTCTTCGCCGAAATCGTAAAGACCGGGACCGCTCGTGAGGTCGTCGTCTATCAATGGATTTTCGGAGGGGATCTCTCGATTAACCTCGCGTTCCTGGTCGATTCCTTGACCTGTATATGGCTGCTGATCATCACCGGCGTCGGATTTCTGATCCATGTCTACTCGGTCGGGTACATGCATGGTGAGACGGGCTTCACGCGCTTCTTCACCTACATGAATCTATTCATGGTGTCCATGCTGTTGCTCGTCATGGGCAACAACTACGTGGTGTTGTTCATCGGCTGGGAAGGCGTCGGACTCTGTTCCTATCTCCTCATCGGCTATTACTACGATAAAACCTCCGCCGCCAAGGCGGCATCCAAGGCCTTTGTCGTCAACCGAATCGGCGATGCCGGATTCTTACTGGCCATCTTCCTTGTCTTCATTCATTTCAAGACCCTGGATTACACCAAGGTGTTCGCCCAGGTGGACACCCTCTCACCAGAAATAGCGACGGTCATTGCCCTCTGTCTTCTGATCGGAGCCGTCGGTAAATCCGCGCAGCTGCCGCTCCACACCTGGCTGCCGGACGCGATGGAAGGCCCCACTCCGGTCAGTGCACTCATTCATGCTGCGACCATGGTGACGGCCGGTATCTATATGATTGTCCGCAACCATGCCATTTTCGATGCATCACCCGTGGCCATGGAGGTGGTGGCCATTGTCGGGGGTGGCACCGCACTCTTTGCGGCCACGATCGGGCTCGTGCAGACCGACATCAAACGGGTGCTGGCCTATTCGACGGTCAGCCAGCTGGGCTACATGTTTCTCGGCTGCGGCCTCGGCGCGTATACCGCGGCGGTGTTTCACGTCATGACCCATGCCTTTTTCAAGGCTCTCCTGTTCCTGTCGGCTGGGTCCGTCATTCATGCGCTGTCCGGTGAGCAAGATATCCAAAAGATGGGTGGGCTCAGCCAGAAGATTCCCTGGACATTCCGGCTCTTCCTCATCGGAACGATCGCTATCGCCGGTATTCCTCCACTGGCTGGGTTCTGGAGTAAAGACGAGATCATGGGCCACGCGTTCGTCACCCATCGCTATTTCTATTACAGCCTAGCCGTCATCGGGGCACTCTTGACCTCGTTCTATATGTTTCGTTTGACCTATCTCACATTTTCCGGTCCGTCGCGGATGGATCACCACACGGAAGAGCATGTCCACGAGTCGCCGATGGTGATGATCGGCCCGTTGATGGCATTGGGCGTATTGTCGGTGTTAGGCGGGCTGGTCCTGGGATTTCCCTCGGAACGGGGCTGGCTGCATCGTTTCTTGGAGCCGGTCGTCGGAGCCGCTGGAACGCATGGGGCAAGCACCGAGTTGATGGTCGCCCTCATGGGAGGGGCGACGGCCATCGCCTTGTTGGGATGGGGTCTTGCACACTTCCTCTACTATGTGGATCCGTCGGCGGCCGAAACAGGGGCATCGAGATTTTCCGGTGCCTACAGAATTTTGTTGAACAAGTACTACATCGATGAGCTGTACGATCTTCTCTTCGTCGAACCCTTGAAACGGTTGGGAACACTGCTCGATTGGTTCGACCGCACGATTATCGACGGCCTCGTCCGAGGTGTCGGCCGGATGGCCGAGTGGAGCTCCGCCGCGTCAACCTGGATTGAAAAACACATTATCTATGCCGGACTGAACGTCATCGGCTACAGCAATCACCTGGCGGCATGGGAAGGACGGAAAGTGCAGAGCGGAATGGTGCACCATTATGCCGGCCTCATCGTGGCGGGGATATTTCTCTTGGCGCTGGTCGTCCAATTCATCATCCAAAGATAAGGGCATTCGCCACGCACGGCGATCATCCATGTTGGAAGAACTCGCATTCGGCTTTCCCATCTTGTCTTGCATCCTGTTTCTGCCCATCTTCGGCGCCGTCGCGCTGTGGCTGTTCGACGACGCGGAATTGGTGCGGACTTCGACTCTGACGATTACGCTGGTTGAGCTGGCGCTGTCAGTCTTCGTGCTCTTGCGATTCATTCCGGAATCCGCCGCGATGCAGTTTACGGAACGGATCCCCTGGATTCCGGCGCTGGGTGTCAGCTATCACTTAGGGGTCGACGGGATCAGTGTGTTGTTCGTCGGATTGACCGCCTTTCTGACTGTGCTGGTCGTGGTTTACTCCTGGGATACCATTCGCCAGCAAATCAAGCTGTACATGATGTGCCTGTTGGCGCTGGAAACGACGACGATGGGGGTGTTCGTCTCGTTGGATCTGATCCTGTTCTTCGTCTTCTGGGAACTGATGCTCATCCCCAGTTACTTTCTGATCAAGCTCTGGGGGGGAGGCCACGAGCGCCAGTATGCGGCTCTCAAATTCGTGCTCTATACCTTGTTCGGCAGCGTGTTCATGCTGGTCGGCATTGCGTTGCTGAATATCAATTTTAACCACTGGGCATCTCTCTATCAGACCGAACAGATCTATTCGTTCGACTTGATCGAGTTGCTCGCAGTTCCGATTCCGCTCGACCAGCAGATCCTGATTTTCTGGCTGATGTTCATGGGATTTGCCTTTAAGGCCCCGGTGTTTCCGTTCCACACCTGGCTGCCGGACGCGTTGTTGGAAGGCCCTATCGGCATGGCGGTGGTCCTGGCGGGCATCAAGCTTGGAACGTTCGGCTTCTTGCGGCTCAGTATTCCACTCCTCCCCGATGCATCCAAGAGCGAGACGGTCATGACCGTGGTGGTGATCCTCGGACTCTGCGCGATCCTCTATGGAGCCTGGATGGCGTTAGTGCAGTACGACTTTCGGCGGTTGCTCGCCTACAGCAGCATCAGCCACTTAGGTTTTGTTGTGGTGGGTCTGTTCGCGTTGAACTTTCAGGGCCTGCAAGGCAGCCTGTTGACCATGATCAACCTGGGCTTCAGCACCGCCGGTCTCTTTTTTATTGCAGGGTTTCTCTATTCGCGCCAACAGACGACGCAGTTGTCGGCATTCGGCGGGATGGCGAGACAGGTCCCCGTGCTCGCCACTTTCTTTTTGCTGATCGGGTTGGCCTCAATCGGGTTGCCCGGCACAAACGGGTTCGTGGGGGAGTTTCTGATCCTCTTGGGCGCGTTCAAGGCCAAGTGGTGGATCGGCGCCGTGGCGGTCCTTGGTGTGATTTTCGGCGCGGCCTATTTTCTGTGGTATTACGAGCGGGCCATGCTCGGCCCGCTCGGTAAGACCGTGAAACAGACGATGTGCGATTTGCAGCCACGGGAAACCGTCATCGCGGTTTCGTTGTCCATCATGATTCTCTGGATCGGGCTCTATCCATCCCCCTTCTTGCGCATCATGAATGGATCGGTCCAAGCGTTGGTCGATCGGCTGAATCAGGGCACAGTCGCTGCCCTCGATATGAGACCGATGGAACGAGGACACTAGTCGAATGGGCGAATACGCGCTTCTCTATATTCTCTTTGCTCCCTTTTTGGGCGCGTTGGCGCTGATCCTCGTATCAAACCATCAGCTCGTGCTCGTGCGTGGCATTGCGGCGGGGTCGGCCTTCGTGTCCTTGATTGCGTCGATCTACATCTTTTCTGCCTACGACGTAAACGCAGGAGGGTTTCAGTTCATTCAGAAGTTCGAGTGGTCCCGGGAACTCGGCATTGCCTTGCACCTTGGTGTCGACGGGATCGCCACTCCGCTTGTGCTCGCCTCGTCCATTTTGCTCTTCACGGGCATCTTCGTTTCGTGGCACATCAAGGACCGCACGAAAGAGTTTTACATCTGGCTCCTGATCCTGGCTGCTGCTACGATCGGTGTCTTCATGTCACTCGATCTGTTCTTCCTGTATTTCTTCTACGAGATGTCCGTGATCCCCATGTATCTGCTGTTAGGCATGTGGGGCAGCCACACCAAGCAGTATTTGGAGATGACGGACCCCGACGGGCTGAAACTGCGGGATTCCGTCGGTTTTATTTTGAATTTCGGATCGAACAGCAAAGAATACGCGGCAATGAAACTGGTCCTGTTCCTGTCGGCGTTTGCCGTTGTCGCGCTGATGGGCATTCTCTTGATCTACAAGTACGCCGGTCTCAATACTTTCGACATCCTTGTGCTCCGCGAACAGGCCAAACTGCTGAATATTTCCGTGCTCGGCACGACCTTGGACAAGATTATTTGGGTCTTGATCTTTTTGGGGTTTGCGTCGATCGCACCCTTATGGCCGTTGCATTCCTGGTCCCCCGTCGGGCATGCCGCGGCTCCGGCCGCGACCAGCATGCTCCACGCCGGCGTCCTCATGAAGCTGGGGCATTTCTCGATTATCCGGGTGGCTTTTGAGATTCTTCCTGACACGACCAGAGAAATGATGCCGATTGCCGCGGTCCTGTGCATCTTCAACATCATGTACGGCGGGTTCGTCGCATTTTACGCCAAAGACACTAAGTACGTAATCGGCTATTCCAGCTCCAGCCACATGGGCTATGTCTTCCTGGGCATGGCGGCGCTGAACTACATTAGCTTGACCGGCGCGGTCATTTATATGTTCGCCCATGCCATGGCGACGGGCATGCTCTTCGCGATGGCCGGCTGGGTCTACGACCAGACTCACACACGCGATCTCCCTTCGCTGGGAGGGCTTTCGAACAAGATGCCGTTCATCTCCGCCTGCTTCTTCGTTGGTTGCATGGCTTCCATCGGAATGCCCGGTACCCTGAACTTCATCGCTGAAATCATGATCATTGTCGGCAGCTGGAACAAATACCCCTTCCAAGTCATTGTGGCCGTGCTGGGGATTGTCCTCACCCTGGCCTATCTCTTCAAAATGATGCGGAGCATGTTTTATGGCCCGATGAGCCCCCAATACAGTCACACGCACGATGCCATAGGGGTGGTGGATCGGTTGCCGCTGTTAATAATGATTGCCGTCACGGTGGGATTCGGCTTGTTCCCCGTGCATTTGTACGATGTCGTCCGTTCGGGGGTGAACCCGCTAATTACTAGAATCACGCAGGTCGTGCCGGTCGCCTCGAAAGAGCATGAATCATTCAACGTGAAGCGTGCAGCGACAGAACGTCCATTGGAGCATGATGTCCCTGCAACCTCCGGCAGCCTGACACCCCTTGCTCCGCACGTCTCACGGGGGTTCGAATGATTTTTTCCTTGACCCTATCAGTGGCGGATCTGTTGCTTCTCCTGCCGGAGATCTTCTTGACCTGCTGGCTGTGTCTAATTGTGATCGTCGACTTTGCTTTCCCGCGCATGTCGAAGGATCAGCTGGCGTTTCTTAGTGTCTGCGGCCTCGCGGGCACCTTTGCCTGTCTCGTGTGGTTCGATGTGGCTCACATCTCGGGAACGGTGTTCGCCAACATGTTTGTGCTGGACCGCATGGCCCTCTTTTTCAAGATGTTCATCGTTGCCACCACGACTCTCGTGATCCTGGTATCGGTTCAATACGTCGATCGGTTCACGTTTTTCCGGGGTGAGTACTACGTGCTCGTCGTCATGTCGGCGCTTGGGATGATGTTCATGTCTTCGGCCAACGATCTGCTGTCGTTGTTCGTGAGCCTGGAATTTTCGACGCTCGGATTTTATGTGTTGGTGGGGTACCTTCGAGAGGATTTTGCCTCCAACGAGGCGGGACTCAAGTTTTTTATTCTTGGCGTATTCGCCGCCGGGCTCCTCGCCTATGGCATCAGCCTCGTGTATGGAGAGACGGGTAAGCTCGTCTTCTCCGACATGCACCTCACTGCTACGTCCGGAACGATCATTGGATTTCTGCTGATCTTCGCGGCGCTGGGATTTAAAATTGGCGCGGTGCCCTTCCACTCCTGGATTCCGGACACGTATCATGGCGCGCCGACCCCTGTGACGGCATTCTTGTCCCTCGCGCCCAAAGGCGCCGCCTTAGCCATCCTCTTGCGGATTTTCTTCGTCGCGCTGGCAACCTTCAAGCCAGTGTGGATTGTCCTGCTGGTCGTCGTGTCAATCTTGTCGATGACCTATGCCAACATCGTGGCGATTGCGCAGCGCAACATCAAGCGCCTTCTTGCCTATTCCGGTATCGCGCAGATTGGCAACGTCCTCATTGGGTTCGCGGCCGGCACCAAGATGGGGAGCGATGCCATCTTGTTCTATCTGCTGGCGTACCTGTTCGCGAACATCGGCGCGTTTGCTGTTGTGATTGCGGTCTCCCAGGCGATCGGGAGCGAGGAGATCGACGACTACAGTGGCTTGAATCGACGGTCGCCGTTCCTGGCCTTCGCTATGCTGCTGTTCCTGTTGTCCTTAGCCGGTGTTCCTCCGCTGGCTGGCTTTATTGGCAAGTTGTATATTTTCGTGGCTGCAATTAAAGAAGGGCTCTATACGCTGATCACGGTGGCGCTGATCAATATCGTGATCTCGATGTACTATTATCTGGTCGTCGTGAAGAAAATGTACATCAATGAACCGACCGACCTCTCTCCGGTCTTAATTTCCGGCTCGATGAAGGCGGTGATCTATGTCGGCTTGGCTGGAACCCTGGTGATCGGGATCTATCCACAGCCGTTCATTGATTGGATTATCAGCGCGACGCTCATGTTCTCGAATTTCGCAGCCCCGTCGCCTATTGTGATTCCTCCCGCCCCCCCGCTTGGCGGATAATTTTCAGTTCCCAGCACGAGTTCTGCTACAATCCAGCGCGTATCTGTAAAACCTATTTGCGCTGGAGATCCTCGCACAGACGATTCGTGAGTCGCTGGACAGAAAACCGACGGGAGGGACACGACCGATACCATAGCTCAATACGGTCCGCTCTACATTCCGGGCGCTCGGCTATGCGCCTGCGTCGTTGTCTCCTCTACTGCGTGCAGGCAGGGGATTCGGAAACCCATGATGCCAACTGCGTTGAGTTCTGTCAGTCGGTATAGGCTTCGAATCTGCGGGGTCGTGCTGGCATTGCTGCTTTCACTTCATGTGAGCCGTGCCGAATCCATCCTGTGGGAACCGTTGGCCAATGGTCTTGCGGTGTCGGTCTGGTTGCCGGGAAAGTCCTGTCCGGCGGTGCCGTCCCTACTGGCCATCGACATTGATCCCGATCGCACGAGATTTACGGTCCACCACTACGCACAAGAACATCTCTCTCACCCTCCAACCATCGAAGAATGGCACAAGCGGTCGAGTCATGCTGCCCTCTTCAATGCGGGACTGTTTCGGGAAAACTTCGCCTATCTCGGCTTGCTGTACAAGGACGGCCAGTCGTTGGGAGGGCGCCGTCATGCCACCTGGCAGGGATTATTCGTGGCGGAACCAGCGGTTGCCGGCTTGAAGAGCGCTCGAGTGATGGATTTGACCGTCGAGGACTTTGATGAGGCGCGCCCTCCGTATCGAGAAGCCGCACAAGCGCTGATGCTATTGGACCATCGCAGGAACATTCGCGTGCCCCAGACGGGGAAACGTGCCTACCAAACGATTGTGGCAGAAACTGACAGGGGGCATATTCTCATCTTCAAGAGCCGGGACCGCATGACTCTCTACGACATCGCTCAATGTCTTCGAGATATTATGCCGTCCGTACGGCAAGCCATGGCGATGGACGGCGGTTCATCATCCGATGTGCTTGTCTCGGAGTCGCTGTGGCAAAAAGATCGACACACCGAAGATTATTTGTCTTGGAAAACGCTATTCGGTGGCGGCAGTGTCGCGCACATTCCGCTCCCGACCGTGATTGGAGTGAGCCCCCGGTGACTGAGCTGAGATGTTGCAAAAGCCTGCCGCTTCATAGTGGTCACGGTTGAGGCTACGGTTAAGCAGATGAAATCTCCCCTTCAGCTTATTTGGATTTGACCGGGACTGGCTAGCGGCGTGGTCGTTCGACCGAAAATCCGGCTTCCAGCCACGCATTCATGCTGCCGGACACGTTGTAAACATGGCGATAGCCGAGGTCCGCGAGCGTTTCTGCGGCAATGTTGCTTCGACGACCCGATTGGCAATAGACGACGATGTGTTCGTCGAGTTGTGCCCCTATCTCTCGGTGTCTGGCTTGAATCTCGCGGAAATCAATATTGAGGTCCGTGCCGGGGATCACACCAGCCTGATGTTCTTCTGTGGAGCGGACATCAATGAGCACGAATCCTTTCTTGTTCGTGGAGCCTGCCTTCGACAAGCTCGCCTCCAATTGTTGCACTGTGAGCAAGTAGGAATGGTGGGACCGGGCCACATCGCACAGCACCAGGCCCATCAGCAAACACCCGAGTATCGCGATATATGAGATTTTCATTGTCTTTTCTCCCATGGTGTCTTGCAGGCGGACCAAACACGCTTCATAATAAAAGCATGCGGAAGAGCTGGTCAAGCGTGGTTGCTGCGATCGTATTCTCCACACTCGTCTCCTGTGCCGACGGCGTCAAATTTGTTCAGGAGCATGAGGACGGCGGGGTGGTGGTCTATCCGTTCAGAGGGGACCAAGGTTCCCTGCTGTCCTCGTTCCGACAAAATGCCCTTACCCTCATACAAGAGAAATGTGGCAGCCGCTCATACACCATAGTCCGCGAGGGCGAAGCCAAGGGCCGGTCGCGGGTCGTAAGTCCGATGGAAGGGCAGGAAGAAGTCATACAGGAACGGCGGTGGGGAATTCAGTTCCAATGCCAATAGGCGGCTCGCCATCACCAACACGGCCGCACACGCTAGGACGCAGGCCGTTCTTTCATCAAGTCTTCGATGGTCAATAGGCTGAGCAGCGTCACGCCTTCCTGCTCCACCCGCTGCCTGCCATCCTGCTCCTTTCGATCCACAATAACTAATGCATGAGTCACGGCAAGTCCGGCGTTTCGGGCTGCCGCCACGGCCTTGAGCAACGAGCTCCCGCTTGTCAGCACATCATCGACGATCACTGCGTGGTCTCCCGAACAAACGACTCCTTCTATCAATTTGCCGAGGCCGTGATCTTTGGCTTGTTTCCTCACAACAAATGTCCGCCAGTCCCTCTGCGGTTGAGCAGAAAACGCATAGTCCGAAATGGATGTGGCGATGGAAATCGCCCCGATCTCAAGCCCGCCGAGACAATCGGCATTCACAGGTCGCAAGACGTCATAGGCCAGCTGAGCCACCACACGTCGGGCTGCGGGATGGGCCATCAATGAGCGGCAGTCGATGTAAAACGGGCTGATCTGTCCCGAAGCCAGTGTAAATCCTTGGGGCTCCCATCGAAATGAGTGGGTGTGGTGAAACGCTTGTGCCAGATCCGTATGCAGAGTTGTCATTGCGAAATATTTCGTCCTGAATCACAAAGGTGGCAGCATTGTACACTGTGTGGACATGTGTTGATAGCCGTTTTCTTGGCGGTGATCTCCCAGCGCACTGATGCAGCTAGAGATCTCGCACATGTTCCTATTCGTCGCTCTTCGCTGGGCCCCGAACGCACCAAACCGGGAACGTATAGATTCTGGTAAGACTCAGCACATTGCCCAAGAACGTATCCAGGTACTTCGCATACAAAGGCTGATTCGCCTCTGGCACGACGGTCCAATAGGAAGTCGGCTGGACATTCAAGAAGGGATGCCCCGGAGAAAGATTTGGACCTGGTGCATCGACGGCGGGACCAACCAAACTCCGCATTTCGCTCGGTGCGGGTAACCGCCAGACTTTTTGCCCCCCCGTACTTCTCGTCGTACAAAGGATTCTGGCTTCGTTCCATGTGACTGCCGCGGCTTGTGGAGCCAGTTCCCACACCAGCCCTGTCTCCTTATCCAACACCGCATCGTTGTTGTACGCAGGCAAGATCACGAATCGCTGGTTGGCCGGGTGTGCGTTTTGCCAATTCCGAATAATCTCAGCAATGACTTCTTCTTTTCTGGCTGACACGCCGGTCGGAGCCTGGAAGAGCTCATTCCCTAGAAAGCAGAGGCCTCCCATGGCCACGAGAATTCCAGCTCCGATACTCCACGTTGCTTTCATGCCGCGCTGAGGGGAAACAGATATTCTCCCCCTCAAGGGGACTCCCTCTCCTAGACTGTCAATGATCAAAATGTCCCGAATGTGAAAATGTGGATGTATTGTAAGAGCAGCTTGAGGAGAGGGCAAGAGTTCTACGGAGCCACCTTCACTCACAGACAGATATGCCACTTATCGTTGTTACGAAACGGTTTCATGGCGATACAGAGTTAACCCGACCCTGCAGGACATTGGGGCGAAGATCTGAAGAGATATTCCGATTTTAAAATATCCGTCTTCTTGCAAATGCTGGCTATCTAGAGTAGCATTCACCGGTGTTGGTAGGATTCATATAGCAAATTAGCGATCGCATTTTGTGAGGCGGTTACGTCGATGACACTTCAATAGCCTGGTAAGCTATTCTACAAGGAGGTGGCAGTATGGCAGCATCAGATCGGGGATATGACATTTCGCAGTGGTACGATTCTCGGCCGGTGAAGATTGGGTGGTTGGCGATGCTGGGGATCGGGGTATTCTGGGTGCTCTACCAGCGGGCGTTCGGGTATTCGCACGGGCTGGATTC
>VGXB01000038.1 GCA_016873515.1 Nitrospira sp. | reverse complement strand
AATGCAAAGAAACTTGCCCACGGCCGGGGATTATACTGCGACGGGACCCGACAAGGGGGAGGAGTGACACGGCCGCGCCCCCATTTTATACAGACTGTTTATGTATTATTGTAATATAAGGTCTATTATTGATTATTCCGCTTTAGTTCATTTGAAAATAAGATGGTCCTCCTTCAAACGGACAGTCTGTTCATAAAGGCTGGGATTGCCGATGACGGCCGACGTGATTTGCGAATCATCGGCTTCCACGATGCGAACACGGTTTCCGCCACATACTCACAGCCAATTCTGAAGGCATTGGTTTCGACCACTGATTGAATCATCTGTGGATCGAATAATCCCAACTGTTCCGCACTGCAGGCAATTTTGTTTTTCATCATCGCCAGCTCTATTTCGATTAATGATTTCTTAAGCGTGCCCCCCTGCTTCGCGACAGTCAAGCCCAGATTGGCCATATACCCCTTTATACAGAGGGAGGACCATTCACATAACTACGGTTGGAGCGAAGTTATCGGCAGCGTTTCGGCGGGCCCTTCTGGCTCATCGGGGTCAGCCAGACATAGTCTGCGATCTTCTCCCGCACCAATTCACGGACGTCCTCGATCCGGCTCTTGTCGAGCGAAGTCATATAGATCGTCGTCTGCTTCACCTGTCCTGACAGCCGTCTGGCGACCCGCATCGGAACGGGAAGACCGTATTGGATATGGCCCCCGCCCGTATAGCTCACCAGGACACCACGGGAACCGTTCGTCTCCCGGCGCAAGGCGTCCAACCCGGCCGTCAGAGTCTTGGCCATCCCTTCGTCGCGGACCATCGAGGCTTCGTACATGGTCTTGAAATGGTCTTCGGTTCCTCCTCCATGGCATTGCTGAAGCTGGTCGATGATACGCGCACGATAGGCAGGATCATCGATGATCTCCTCATGATCCAGCCCCCATTGCTTCCATTCCTGTTCTTGCCGGATCTGATCCAGTCCGACCTTCACGACCCGGCGGATGAAAGGCCTCGGAGGATTCATGGCCAAGATAGACAGATGCCGGTTGCGAGCAAACGACACGATCGGCTCATAGTCTTCAAACTCGCCGCCCCAGTTCTGTAACCATTTGACCTGTTCGAGGAATTGGTTTCGCCCCAGCTGATCCTTCAAGACATACTCATCCAGGGCCGGCTGGCCGTCCCATCCGAACATCTCGATCCCAATTGTAGGCTGAAGATCGTGGATCACCAGCCAGTTCAGGACTTTCAAGGCAGCTTCGATATGATACCGATTGTGATGTTCTTCCCCCAAGTAAACCACGTCATACGCCATCAGCTCGTTCAGCCATTCAGACGATGAGAGTACCCGGCCTGTTTGTGTATCCACCACCTGCCATGGCTGCCAACCGCTGTCGCTGTTTGAGCCTAGGAATTGCCGATGGTCAGAGGCACAGCCAGCGGTCAGCATGAGTAGACTGGCAGTGACCCCCAGCTGAATAATCAGCCGGAAAGTTACGTGGTATTGCAGGGCTATTATTTCAAACAACGTTCCCACGGACATGGGCCCACTCCTATCACACTGCTGAGAGACGGACAAGCTGCCTTGACGACGATGTTCATAGACCACTATTCTTCAAAGACATTGAATGTGCCGTGGATTTGCCGCCAACCGCCGGATGGTCCGATGAGTGTCGAGCCCTCCTCCCACGCCGAATTCCGCCGTCGCGTCAGCCAGCGTGCGCGACAATCCTCCACGCAGTGGGAAGCCTCACGACTCTTGATCGAACGGGAGGAGTTTACCGCCACCGTCACCCGGCTCCTCCATCGACTTCGGGAACAAGACCTTCCGACTGCGATCAAAGAACCGCTACTCAAGATCGTCGATCAGCCACAGGCACAACGGGTTCAGGAATTGGATGGTGAAGGGCTCAAGGCGCTGACGGGGTATCCGCCAGCCAAAGCCCTGCGCGCCCTTTGTATCTTCTTTGATCTCGTTGCCACACCCGGTTCACAGTGGGCTATCCCTACTATCGCAAGTGAGGAAGTCGAACTCTTGATCCGCCGCACGACCAATCCCTTTGATCTTCTGCATATAGTCGAACCGGCATCCCTGTTGGACCTCGGTGCCGGCGATCTCTCTTTCGCCGGTGAGCTGGTTGAGCACTATGGTCCCGAACTCCGTCGGCAGCGCAAACAGCTGCTCCTGCATTGCATAGACCGGCTCGATCCCAACTCAACGCTGGGTTTTCCTCTCCATCCCAGCCGGGACAGACTGCGGATGCTCCAGCAGAGCGAAGATGTCTCCTTCGCGTTCTATGGCAATCACAACATGTTCGATCTCCGTGCCTTGGAAGAGCGTGGGGTGCTGGCGAAGCGATACACGATTGCCACGTGCTGGGCACCGGCCACACCGACCTTTGCCTACGATCCGGTGAGACTTTCACGGCCAATCATTGATGAGGAGCTGCGCCGGACCATGGGCACGTCCAGACAAACCCGGTACCACGGTGAGCGAGCGCTCGAAGTGTTGCACGGAAACCGTACCCTCCTCTTTCCACCCTGGAAGTTCGATATCGTCGGTCCTCGAGCTCTTCTTAATCTTCTCGCAACGCGAGGCCTGCTGTGCGTCCTCGGGGCGGTCGATAACCAGGTGTTTTGGGAACTCTTGGCTCAATTGCTTGAGGACCCACGCTACCGCCCGCGAGACCGCGCCTTCACCGTTGGCAATCTTCCAGAGATCTTCGGCGATATCTATCTCGCGCTGAATCGTCTCCCGATTGGCGCTTCCATCAATCTTGCTGAACTGGGCACTCTCCGACACTCAGCTCCCGAGACAGAAGTTGCTGCTTCGCCGGACCATACATTTAGGACATTCCGGTACGCTCGGATCCACCGAGGAGCAACCTTCCCAGGTATGCCTGCTAGCCACACAGCAAGACAGTTTCCCGTCATGGTGGAAGAGGTCGCTCCGTGGTTTCTGACTCTGATCCCCGCCTAAGACCTGCTTGATGGCGCAAAAGGTCATTAAAATTGATCACTCCCTGACCTTTTTCTTAGATTTCGACGATGTCCGACCGGCAACCGCAATCCCCTGGCCATATATGACATCCACGATGAATCCCTCACAACAAATTCGAGCGATTCAGGAGAATATTTCGCGGGTGATCAGGGGAAAGCCGCAGGTCATTGAACTGATCGTCGTGGCGCTTCTGGCCCGCGGCCATATTCTCCCTGAAGACATCCAGGAAATCCCCTCTGGCTCATAGTCTTGCACGATCGTTGGACTGCTCGTTCAACCGCATCCAGTTTACGAGCTATCTGCTGCCATCCGACATTGTCGGCGCGTCGATCATCAATCATCAAAAGCAAGCGTTCGAGTTCGTGCCCGGTCCCACCTTCACCAATATCGTACTGGCCGACGAGATCAATCGGACGACCCCCAAAACCCAAAGCAGCCTCTTGGAGGCCATGAGCGAAGCGCAGATTTCCCTGGATAATCAAACCTATCTGCTGAGCCAACCATTCATGGTAGTCGCCACTCTGAATCCGCCGGGATACCATGGCATTTTTCTACTTCCCAAATCGCAATTGGATCGATTTCTCATGCGACTGCGCATCGGCTATCAGTCGCCTGATGAGGAAAACTTGAGCTTCCTGGGTATTCTGCTGAGCTACTCTTCTGGGACTTCCACCCGATCGACGAAGTAGGTCGTTTCGCCGAAACAGGTGGTCGGAAGGTAGCGGTATTCCTTGTAATGCAGAATCACGCGCTTCCCGAGGACGTGTGACAGTTCGTCGACGACGCGGTCATCCCAGACGGTGAACCCCCAGAGGATCGGCGCCACGCCAGGCACCGTCGTCATGGCCAATTCGCCTTCGTGCGTCTTGCACACCCAGCCTTTTCTCGAAAATTTCTGGATGTAACCCGCGCGGTTCCCGTCCGAATAGGTCCAGTTGAACGCGACGGCCAGATAGGCGGCGGCGAGGAAGACGGCTACGGTCACAACCCACTTCATCATCAATCCCTATCGGGTTACTGCAGATCCGCAAAGAGCCATGGAGCGTCCGCCTTTCGGCGTTGTTCATAGGCGGTAATGGCCGTCTCGTACTGCAGCGTTAGGCTGATCGAGTCCAGCCCTCGATAGAGGCAATCTTTGCGGAATGGATCGATGTCAAATCGATACGCCGTTCCCCTTAGTGTTGTGACCGTTTGCTGGCCAAGATCCACCGTGAGTGCATACCCCATTGTCTCGGTGACCTCGATCATGAGGGACAGTACCTCGTCTCCCTTCAGCACCACTGGTAAAATCCCGTTCTGGAAACAGTTGTTGTAGAAAATGTCAGCAAAACTCGGCGCGATCACGCAACGGAACCCTTGATCGAGCAAGGCCCAGGGTGCGTGCTCGCGGGACGAGCCACAGCCGAAATTATCGCGGGTCAACAAGATCGCGGCGCCCTGATAGCGGGCTTGATTTAAGAAAAACTCCGGATCGGGCGAGCCGTCCTTTCGTTTCCGCCAATCGAAAAACAGGCCGTCACGGAGGCCGGTTCGCTTGATCGTCTTCAGGAACTGTTTTGGAATGATTTGATCTGTATCGACATTGACGCGATCGAGCGGTGCGACAAGACCCGTCATCTTCGTAAAAGCGTGCATAATGTTTAATGATGAATGGTGAATGGTGAATGGATCGGACGCATTACGCATTGAACGTTCAACATTCCGCATTCACTCCCAATGTCTGATATCAACAAAGTGTCCCTCAACGGCGGCAGCCACCGCCATAGCGGGTGATACGAGATGCGTCCGGCCGCCGGCCCCCTGACGCCCTTCAAAATTGCGATTACTGGTGGAGGCGCACCGCTCACCCGGCTGGAGCACGTCCGCGTTCATCGCCAAACACATGCTGCATCCAGCCTCGCGCCATTCGAAGCCGGCTTCGCGAAACACTCGGTCGAGTCCTTCGGCCTCGGCTTGCTGTTTGACGAGCCCCGATCCGGGAACGACCATGGCATGCACCATCTTGGCCACTTTCTTCCCCTTGGCCAAATCGGCGGCAAGACGGAGATCCTCGATTCTCGAGTTCGTGCACGAGCCGATAAAGACCTTGTCGATGGTGATTTCGGTCATCAGCATATTAGGAGTCAGGCCCATATATTCCAGGGCGCGCTCCGTCGCGTGCCTCGTCTTTTCATCCGACATCATCCTCGGATCCGGTACCCGCTGATCCACACCAGCCACCATGCCGGGGCTGGTGCCCCAACTCACTTGCGGGGCGATATCCTCCGCCCGCAGGATGACGGTCCTATCGTACGTAGCGCCTACATCGGTCCTGAGCTGGTGCCACGCGTGTACCGCCTGATCGAGGAGTTCGCCCTTTGGCGCGAGCGGCCGCCCTTTGATGTAGGCGATGGTCTTCTCATCGGGCGCCACCATGCCGGCGCGGGCGCCCCCCTCGATCGACATATTGCAGAGGGTCATGCGACCTTCCATACTCAAGGTGCAAATGGCCGAACCGGTGTATTCGATCACGGACCCCGTTCCTCCGGCGGTGCCGATCTGGCCGATGATGGCAAGGATGATGTCCTTGGCCGAACAGCGGTGTCCCAGGGTGCCGTCGACGCGGATTTCCATCGTCTTGGGCCGCTTTTGCACCAGACATTGCGTGGCCAGCACATGCTCGACTTCGCTCGTGCCAATACCGAACGCCAGCGCGCCGAACGCGCCGTGAGTTGAGGTGTGAGAATCGCCGCAGACAATGGTGGTGCCCGGCAACGTGAACCCTTGCTCCGGACCGATGACATGAACAACTCCCTGCCTGATATCGCTCATGCCGAACAGGGTGATTCCGAAATCCCGGCAATTTTCTTCCAGCGTGTGGATCTGCTTGGCGCTGATCTGGTCGGCGATTGGCAGCGTCCGGTCGGTCGTAGGAACATTGTGATCGGGCACCGCCAGCGTCGCGGCGGGCCGCCGAGGCCGGCGTCCGGCGAGTTTCAACCCTTCAAATGCTTGCGGTGACGTGACTTCGTGGACCAGCTGCCGATCAATATAGAGCAGCGTGGTGCCGTCCGGCTCTGCCCGGACGACGTGAGACTCCCAAATTTTGTCGAACAACGTTGTGCCGGCCATGACACGCACTCCTTGACATTCTCACGCTGTAAAAGATAGGGAGGGTCATTATACATAGGCGGTCGGGTGCACGCCAGCAGGCTGAGCCGGTTGCCATGGAGACACGAGCTTCAGGATCGGTCTTGTTCTGCCGATAAGCAAGGGATGGATGGACCGACACTCAACCCCGATTCCATTGTCATCCACGATGAACCATCAAACGCGATCCACGGTCAGTGGGGTGTATCTTTTTCCATTCGATCATCGTCTGTGTCACAACCGACTCCAGACAACTAGCATTCTGCTGTTGCCGCGTCGTGGATTATCGTATCCTGCCGGAAGAATGCTCGCGGGTCACCGACGGTAGGAGGCGCTGACGATCCCGCAGCTCCTGTTGCTTGCATCCCATCACGGTCCGTGCTAGCACCATACCTGAACTATTCCGTATAGCTATTCAACCCTTTCCAGGTACCGTGGCTTCTCCGATATGGGCTCATCCATCGGTAGTCGTGTGGACCCAGCATCTGCTCGATAGTTTTCACCATTGGACCGGTCGGGAGTTGCTTGGCCGATCCGGATCGATCACAGACCAGACGCAGGCGTTGTTCGATGCGCCGTTCGTCGTCGTGTCGCATGGGGTGGACCCGGACCCGATCTTGAATTATGGGAATCGCGCGGCGCTCGAGCTCTGGGACATGACGTGGGAGCAATTGACGCAGACGCCTTCACGACACACAGCCGAACTGATGAATCAAGGGGAACGAGCGGCGATGTTGCGGCTTACGGACCAGCAAGGTTACTTCGAGGGCTATCGCGGCGTGAGAATTTCTTCGACGGGCCGCCGATTCCTCGTCGAAAACGCTACGGTATGGAATATCCTGACTCCATCCGGTCACCGCATCGGCCAAGCGGCAACCTTTTCACACTGGTCATTCCTGACGGAAGAGTACCAACGCCCATAGGTTGAAGCGGCTCTTTTCTTACCTGGATCACCGTACCATGTTATGACTTTCCCCCATGAAATATTTCTCCATGGCCTTTGTCGCCATCATTGCGTGGTTGGCGGTTGCAGGATGCGCCACCCAGCCACCCGTTCTCCCCTCGGTGACAGCTGATGAGTCGAAGCACGGCCGGTCTATTCTAGCGGGCGAATGGGAGTACGAAGACGGCACGACGGTCACGCTTCGCCTTGATCAACAAGGCAACGGAACCTATCCATTCAAGGGCGGGCGGTTTGAAACGTCCCAGCTTACCGGCCACACCTGGGTGGGGAAATGATCTCAAAAAGAAAACGACCGGGAGGGTGAATTCTCCGTGAAATTGTCCAAGGACTATTCGGCAGGCAAAGGAACTTGGTGGTACGTGAGAATCGGCACCGACAAACAGCCCACTCAAAAAGGGGGCACGTTCCGCCTCAGCAAGAAAGCCTCGCTCACACAGCGCAGGTCTGACCGGATTCATATCCCGTAATAAGCCGAGTTTAGCCCTCACCGCGCAGCGTTTCCCATGCCAGAGATGGGTGAGAATGCACTCACCCTGTCGTACGTGCAAGAGCTCGGAGTTGCTGCTGGACAGGATCCGGACAAGCTGGATGGGTAGCGACGATGCCGCGATAGCGTGGATCGGGTTGATTAAATTCGAGCGCCCGTCCGCTCCCATCCGACATCGTGCCTCTCGTCTCTTCGATCAATAGAGCCCCCGCCGCGACATCCCATTCATTCTCCGATTCGAACGTGGCGGCTGCCTGGATTCGCCCGCTGGCAGCCAACGCGAGCGCCCACGCGATGGATCGCATCGGACGGGCTGTAACATGGGCCTCCAGAGACGTGAAGCGGCCGATCTCGTACTCCCAAGGACTCAAGGCGATCACTGGGTGCCGATCGAGTGGGCGTTCCTGCCAGAATGCCGGTTCGTCGTTGAACAGGAGTCCTCCGCCTCGCTTGGCGGAGAATAATTCGTTCGTCGAGGGATTGAAGATCGCCGCTACAACCGGGCGGCCTACGTCAATCAGCGCCGCGGAGATGCAAAACTCCGGCTCGCGCTTGATGAATGCCTTCGTGCCGTCGATCGGATCGATCACCCACACGCGCGCCTTGTCAATACGGACCAAATCGTCCGGCGATTCTTCCGACAGCCATCCGTCGTCTGGAAACACTTCCAGGAGACGGCGTTTCAGAATTTCATTCACTGCCAGATCCGCGGAAGTCACCAGAGACCGGTCCGGCTTGATATGAATCTCGAAGCCTTGGGACGCAAGCCGGAGCACCTCTGCGCCCGCTGCTCTGATTGCCTCGGTCACGATGTGGAGCTCACGATTCCACGTCACCCTGGCAGAGTACCAGGGCCTGTGACAGAAGAAAAGCCTGTGGGACAGACGCACACGGGAAGAACGGTGTGTTCAGATAATGTCAGAATTACCATATTGGAAAAGGGCAAATCCCATGGTAGGCTGCCACCCGACGTGAATCTCCACCGCTCATTCTCTGAACGAAGGTAATTATCTCCCATGGCCACACCGTCTTTTCTCGACCCAACGGATCGCTTCATTCACCGGCATCTTGGCCCGACCGACGCCGACATCCAAGAGATGCTGGCGACGCTAGGACTACAATCCCTGGAAACGCTGTCTGACATGACCGTACCCAGCGACATCCGCCTTCGCAGGCCCTTGTCCCTTCAGACGAATCGCGACGAACACACCGTGCTGGCCCAACTCAAGGCGTTGGCGTCCAAGAACAAGATATGCCGGTCGTTGATTGGCATGGGCTATTACGATTGTGTGACGCCTGGGGTGATTCAACGAAATATTCTGGAGAATCCCGCCTGGTACACGCAATACACCCCCTATCAGGCCGAGATCGCTCAAGGACGATTGGAGGCCTTGGTCAATTTCCAAACGATGGTCGCGGACCTGACCGGTCTCCCGCTGGCGAATGCGTCGCTGCTCGACGAGGCCACGGCGGCGGCGGAGGCCATGGCCATGTGCTATGTTATCGCCCGAAGCACAGGCCAAGTACGCAAGGACTTCTTCGTGTCGCGCGACTGCCATCCCCACACGATTGCGGTGTTGAGGACGAGGGCTGAACCGCTCGGCATCACGATTCGCACCGGGGTGACGACCGCCGCTGATAGCGCGGACAGCCAGCTTTGTGGCCTGCTGCTCCAATACCCGGCAACGGACGGCTGCGTGGGCGACTTCAGTGACATTATGGTGAAGGCGCATGCAGCTGGCGTGCTCATTGTCGTGGCGACTGATCTCCTCGCCTTGACGCTCCTCCGCTCTCCCGGCGAGTTCGGTGCTGACATCGCCGTCGGCTCCACGCAACGGTTCGGCGTGCCAGTTGGATTCGGCGGGCCGCATGCTGCCTTTTTAGCCACCAAGGAAGAGTACAAACGCCAGATGCCGGGACGCCTCGTCGGTGTCTCGAAAGATGTGACAGGAAAACCGGCCATCCGGCTCTCGCTTCAGACACGAGAACAGCACATCCGACGAGAAAAAGCCACCAGCAACATTTGTACGGCCCAAGTGTTGTTGGCCGTGATGGCCGGCATGTACGCGGTCTACCACGGACCAGAAGGGTTGCGGCGCATCGCTCAGCGGGTGCGTGGACTCACGTTGATGCTTGCGGAAGGGTTGCGGCAGCTTGGGTTCGATGTCCTGCCGAAAGTGTTCTTCGATACGATTCGCGTCCCTTTGGCCCTGAACCAATCGGATCAGATCGCGGTGCGGGCGAACGACTGTGGAATCAACCTTCGTCGTTACGACGACGGCTCCATCGGGCTGTCGCTCGACGAGGTCAGCACGGAAGAAGAAGTCCGCCGCCTGCTGGAGATTTTCGGGGGACATGATCGGCTGCCATTTACACTCTCGGAGCTCGTGGCGAGTGTCGACGTGGTCTACCCTGAATCCTTGGCCAGAACCAGCAAGTATCTGACTCATGAAATTTTCAACCGCTACCACTCCGAGCATGAAATGCTCCGGTACCTCTATCGCCTGCAAGCGAAGGATCTCTCACTGGTGCATTCGATGATCCCGCTTGGCTCCTGCACGATGAAATTGAACGCGACCGCCGAGATGCTGCCGGTCACCTGGCCGGAGTTCGCCCGGCTGCACCCATTCGCCCCGGAGGAGCAGACCCTCGGCTATCGGGAGATGATCGGCCAACTCGCCGCGTGGCTGGCTGAGATTGCGGGTTTCGCGGCCTTTTCGATGCAACCAAACGCCGGTTCGCAAGGGGAATATGCAGGCCTGATGGTGATTCGAGCCTACCATCGGTCAAGGGGAGAAGCCCATCGGGACGTCTGTTTGATTCCCGTGTCGGCTCATGGGACGAATCCCGCCAGCGCCGCGATGGCCGGTATGACGGTTGTTGTCGTCGCCTGCGATGAGCACGGTAATGTCGATCTCACCGATCTGGCGGCCAAGGCGGCCGAACACCGGAAAAGCCTGGCCGCGGTGATGCTCACCTACCCGTCCACCCACGGCGTTTTCGAAGCAGGCGTGCGGCGAGTATGCCAGATCGTCCACACCCATGGCGGTCAAGTGTACATGGACGGTGCCAATATGAACGCCATGGTTGGCCTCTGCCGCCCCGGCGACATCGGCGCGGACATCTGCCATCTCAATCTCCATAAGACATTCTGCATTCCGCACGGAGGCGGTGGACCAGGCGTGGGCCCGATCGGCGCAGCGCAGCACCTCGCGCCCTTTCTCCCGGGGCATCCCATCACGAAGCTCAGAGGGCCGGACGCCATCGGACCCGTATCGGCGGCGCCGTTCGGCAGCGCTGGCATCTTGCCGATTTCCTGGATGTACATCGCCATGATGGGGCGCGACGGGCTGACCAAAGCCACACAGGTAGCCATCCTCAACGCCAATTACATGGCCAAGCGGCTGGAAAAACATTTCTCGATTCTGTATGCGGGCGACGCCGGACTGGTCGCGCACGAGTTCATTCTGGATCTGCGGGAGTTCAAGGACCGCGCCGGAGTCGAGGTGATGGACGTGGCGAAGCGGCTGATGGACTACGGATTCCATGCGCCGACCGTCTCATTCCCGGTGGCCGGTACACTCATGATCGAGCCGACCGAAAGTGAAACCAAGTCGGAGATCGACCGGATGTGCGACGCGCTCATCCGCATCCGTATCGAGATCCAAGAGATCATCGACGGACGCCAGCCGCGCACAAACAATCTCTTGAAGAACGCACCCCATACGGCATCTATCGTGACCGCCACGGAGTGGAACCGCCCTTACAGCCGCGAACAAGCGGCCTTTCCCGCACCGTGGATCAGCAGCAACAAATTCTGGCCGAGCGTCAGCCGAATCGACGAAGCGTACGGCGACCGCCATCTCGTCTGCAGCTGTCCACCGATTGAAAGCTATCTGCCGTAATCCGCATGACCCATGACGGCTCGTCGTGGCATCACTTGCGCAACTGTTCCTCGTGAAGTGCATCTCGTATCTCGCAAGCCTTAGCTCTGAGTCACTGGTCACCAGTCATTGGAAGCTCCTCTTCCCATTGACCAATGACCTTTCGCCCTTTTCGCTTCACGAGGAGGCCTTATGACTGATATCGGACACCAAGAATTTTGGTGCGTACGGGTTTGGCCTTGGGGTCCGCGGTGTGGGCAACGGCGTGCCCGCGCGCCCTTGCCGATCAGCAGCCCCACAAAGTCGGTTCAAAGACCGCCAAGATATTCGGGCACAGTTCCCATGCTCTGCGACCAGTTTTCGCATGAACGACGTCTTACCTGTGCCAGGTTCACCGGTCAGCACCATGAAGGCCACTTCGTTGATCAAGCCATATTCCAAGATGCTGTAGGCCATGCGATGGGTCAAGCCCGCATACAGAAAGGTGTTATCTTGCAGGAGCGTGAATGGTTTGCTTCGGAGATGATAAAACGATTCTTACATGTGGCGTTGCCCTCCTCACGCAAAGTCATAGACCGGCAAGCACATGGCTGGTGGATAATAAGAAGCTGTTTGACTATCAGGTTTCTTCTGTCCCCTATGCCCTCGTGTCATGAACAGAATATGGGGGAAAATGGGGGGCCGCTATTCCTCATGAGGTGAGAACTCTCTCCTGCGATGATGGGGACAGTCGTCTACGATAGCCGCCTAAAACGAGGGACGGGACGGCCATCAATCTCGACCTGCTGCTCGAACATACCCAAGGGCCTGACCCAGAGCCCACACTCGCCATACAGCGCACGGTACACGACAAGCTCTTCTTCGGTCTCGGAATGCCTGGCAATCCCCAACACCTCGTAGTCTTGACCCTTATAGTGCCGATACCGCCCTGGTATAACCATAGGTCTACGCTCCTCTTTCTTTGAGCTCATCGAGGTCGATCCTGACATTCACGTGACAATCTATCGAAAGGGGTACCAGCCCAATGTCGCCAGATCATCCTGGAAATACGGCGCTATTTCGATGGTACCCTTTGGTAGGAACAGGAGGAAAAGGGTGGTGCCGAAGCCGGGATTTGAACCCGGACACCCGTGAGGGCGCTAGACCCTGAATCTAGTGCGTCTGCCAGTTCCGCCACTTCGGCATGAAGGCTGATGAAAATGTCTTCCAGCGGTGTTTTCTGCTCGAAACCATTTTGATCAGCCTCAATCCTGACACCAGACCAATGACCACCGGGAAGCTGGATTATCCTGAATTCTCCGCACTCGCGTCAAGCAAGAGTCGAGGGAAGCGAAGGGGGAACAGTCGAACCGATTTTGTCGGCCAGGGTCCATTGGCTGGCGGTGGCGATTTCTCTGAGATCCCCACTGACGATGATCCGCTCGCAGGCGAGGCCGGCCGCAGCCAACAACGACGCGGCGGCGATCCTCGGCGCTTCGTCGGCAATCAGGATGTCGAACCGCACGCGGCTGAACAAGGGATCGCTCGTGACGCGCGTGGGAGTCGCCGCCACGAGCCGGCGATTTTGGATGAAGGCTTGCCGATTCGGATCTTCCTCGGCGGCCAACAGCTCACGGATCTTCTTGGTTCCTCCCAGTTTGACGATGTGTTCCTTGAGATCGTCGAATTCCGGACGCAGGTCTTTCGGCACGGCCGCTTTGGGTACCAGTTCCTGAATGCGCGCCTTGGCCACATCCAACTCCTTGTTGAGTCCGTCGACCTGTTGCTGATAGATCGACTGGTAGTGCTTGAGCGAATCCACATTCCGTCCCACGGCCTGCATGCTCAACCGTTGGAAGAGGGAGAGACCCGCGTACTCGGTCAGGGTCGTGGTAACTTCGGCCAGTTTGACTTGCAGGTCTCTCATCTGGCTCACTAGCCGCCATTCGAGCAACCGCACCTCGTCCAAATCCTTCTGCTTGTTCGCTTTTGCGGCCAACAGAGGGGCCAGTTCTCGGAAGCGTTCGTATTTACCTCGCAACGACGCTTTTTCAATCTGAGCCTTTGCATAAAATTGATGCGTTTGTGACTCAAATCCCAGTTCCTGGAGATTGATGTCACAACTGTGGGGGGTGAGCGGGAGCTCGTACCGGCTGATCCATGTTTTGTAATTCAGCCCGCCGGCTTTCATCCGGCGGGCGAGGATGCCCACGATTTCATCCGATTCATGATGGTCCGGGCTGAGCAAGAGGATGCGCTTGTTGGCGCGAATCAGCTCCATGGCCATCCCCGCCAGCCTATACCGACGCTGAGACAGCTCGTCCAACCAGACGAAGCGCAATACGGACGATTCGGACACGACCTCGTTCCGGCTGTCGTCTTGCGCCTGCAGCAGAGAGGCCAACCGCTCGACCAGACCAAGATTATAGGCGTCGGCGCGCATGATCATATCCCTCAACCGACCGATAACCGTGTCCAGCAATCCAGCCTGGTTGGGCACAAGCGTCACCGACGGCATTGAGCTGTCGAGCTTGTCAAGTGTCTGCAGCAGGATGACGTTGCCGGTTTGGTTGAGAATGATCCCTTCGGTTGGTTCCTGGTCGTCGGAGGGAATGATCGACACCGGAAGATCCGCATGCAGCGCGGCTCCCGGTAACAACAGAAACTCGTACAGATGCAGTCCGCCGATCGACTGGACATGGTGGCCCTCGGTAGCCGTGATCGGCGCATCCTGTCTCTGGTCGCTGACCCGCAGACGATCCTTGTCAAGCCTAGCGATCCAGGATTCAATGAGGTCTTTCGCTGCCATGGCCGTTCGACCGTTCTCCCCGTGTTCCCAGGGAAGGCCATGATAATGGCGCGCGCACGCGGCTGTCTACGGTACAAATGGCCTGGCATACACCTTCACCAAAGCACCTGGATGCCCTTGTCTTCACGGCCAGAACTTGTCTAAAATGAGCTCCTTTCTTCAGCGAGCGAGGCGTACGGGTGAAAGGATTACGATTCGAGCGCATCGGCAAGGGACAGCACTATAACGTGGTGTTTCATATCGGGAATAGTTATGTGCCGGTGGGCGATGAAACGATTGAAGAGCTCAAAGGCCAGAGCCTGTTGCCAGCCGAACGGTTTCTGAATCTCCTCATCGACCGTGTCGGTTATTCGTCCTACCTCAAGGACATGATCCGCGACGAACTCACGTCGGCCGGCGATCCGATGACACAAATCATCGTCCTGCAGGGCGCCATCAGAGAGCTCTAGCCCTCATATCTTGGCGTTCGTGAAGCGCAAGCAATGATTCGGATGGGTTCTTCCGTGCGAGATACGCGGCCCAGGCGTTGTATTTCCACCGCGCACATAGACCGAGGTCCTTCCGAGGGCGCGCGGTCCGTGAGCGAGAAAGAATGACGCCGCACTCGCTCAATCCCCCACCTGCCCTTCCTGAAACAGCTGATTCATGATCTGGTTTCTTTTTTCCGGATCGCGATAGTACTTGAGGGCCCTGGAATAGTTCTCCATCGCGCTTTGGCGCTTGCCGCGGATAGCATAGATTTCTGCAATGCCGTGATAGGCCCGCGCATCTTCCTCGTTGCACTTGAGCGCCCGGCTGAACGTGTCCGCCGCCTCCTGAAGCCGATGTTTGCTTAAGGCAAGCCATCCCAGAGCAGAATAGGCGGCACCAAAATTTGGATTGGCCTTGAGCGCATTCTGATAGCTCTTCTGCGCCAAGTCTAGGCGGCCCCGCGTCTCAAACAGGTTGCCCAGAGCAAAGTGAACTTCCGCGTCGCTCGGATTCAGTCTGAGCGCTTCCTTGTACGATTGCAGGGCCGATTCCAGCTTGCCTTGCTCGGCTAAGGCGCAGCCGAGATTTGCATGGGCGATGGGATCGCCGGGAAAGAGCTTGATGATCTCCCGATATTCTTTGATCGCCATTTCCAGCCGGCCCTGGTCTTGATAGGCTACGCCGAGATTAGTCCGCGCCGGTCCATAGTCAGGATTGAGCCGGATGGCTTCCTTGTACTCCTTGATCGCCATTTCCGGTTGATGGGCTCGTTCATGGATCTGAGCCAGAAAGTAATGGGGATAGGCGGATTGGGGATCGAGTCTGGCAGCATCCTTGTAGACCTGAACCGACTGTTCTGACTGGCCCGATTGCGACAGAAACAAGCCTTTGACGAGATGGACGTGGCCGTTGTTGGGCTCCCGCTCGACAAGAGCCTCCACCCAAGATTTCACGACCGTGATGTCTTGCTCGATTTCCAAGCACTGCGCATGGGCCTTCCAGGCGTCGGCAAACCGGCCACGCAACAGGCAGACGATATTCAGCGCGAAGTGCGGCCTGGGATCTTGCCCTGCCTCATGCTGGCTTGCCATGATCCACGCCGTCGCTTCGGCAAAGAGCCTGTCCCATGCTCCGGCCGTGACAGCGGCTTCACATTGCGACTGATGGGTGTTCATGCGTGACGCGGGGACGTTATCGGGTCAACGTGTCTTCGACATCAGGTGGCGTTGCCTGGATCAGATCGCCCAGCGCAGGATGGCGCACGACTAGCTGTTGTTTCATCAGCCAGGCGATCGTGCGGTAGGACCAATGGCCTTTCACCCCGGACCTGAGCTTGGCGATATACTCAGCTTCGGCGTAGTCCATCTTGAAGAGGCACCGGACCTTGAAGCCGAAGGGAATGGCATAGAGCGAGGCTTCCTGGTCCTTCTTCCTGAGCAGCTCGATGTCGCTGCGCACGGCGTCCATGGCTTGCCGGTATTCTCCATCTAATCCGGCGGCGACGAGCGGCGGCGGCACGTCATAGCCGTGGATCGTGGTGAAGTTCTGTTGCACCTGCTGGCAGCGGCGGTGGCGGTGCAGATCACGCCAGCCGCCGATGTCCATCAACACGTCAAAGACGAACGCGTAGCCGTTGCGAAATTCCTTGATCAACTCGTCGTACGGCCCGCGCCGCCTGATCGCCACCTCAATTGCATCCCGTTTCTGTTTCTCCGGCCAATCACGGACGACGGCCAGAATATTTCGATAGGGTGCTTGCGACACTCGGTACAGCAGGGTCGTGACCGTTTCATCAAGCGGATCATGTGGTTTGACGAGATCAACCGGCTCCTGGGTTCCCCACGTTGACGGGTTGTCCAAACCGGACTCCTTCAGGGCCTCTTTGGCAAAGCGGGCGAGATCCGTATAAACCGTAGCTTGGTACTCGTTGGCTTTGGCATGACGCGCCAACGTCGGCGCCAACGCGTCGTTCAGCCCGACCTGGTGCCCGGACAGCTCTCCCCAGATATTCACGGGCGGGCGCCTGCAGGCATCCTTCAAGTCGTCACCGATCATCCGCAGCTCGGGCAGTTGCGACGACAGCAGTCGGGTGATCTGTTTCTCGAGCGTCCGGATACTGACGACCTGGCCAACGTTGGTCTTGCAGGCAAGCGGCAAGAGATAGCGCGTAACGTCGAACGCGCGCGCCGCGATCGTCCGCTGATAATCCGCCGGCTTCATCGAGTCGGGTCGCGGCTCCCGTTCAGAGAGAAACGTCGCCAGCGGTTCGTGAAGCAACCGATATACATCGCCCAGACTGCGTAGAATGCCAAGGTAGATCCCCTCGGTCTCACTGCCATGGATGGCGCTCGGGACATACCAGCTATCCGAGGCGAAATTCTGGTACCGGCTCGACTTGGCCTGTCCATCCCAGACTGGCTCGTCTTCCAAGCGAATCGCGGCGAGTTCGGTGATGTCTTCGAAACAAATGACGACGTGGCCCAAGTCCGCGATCGAGGCATGGCCATAGTCAAAGTAGAACTGTTCCCAGAATTTTTCAGACGAATGCCCGTGCACCCACTGAATGCTCGTTTCGATGGAGTCCGGGGAGCGGCTGTACCGGGCGAGGGCGTAGGCCGACTTCTCCGGTGGCATCGGTGCAACCGCGACCACACGGCGACCCAATTGATCCTGACTCATGGACCGTTCCTCATTCCTGTACAGCACAAAGGTGGCGAACTATACCTCTCGTACAAATGAGGCGCAAGCCGGGGTTCACTTCCGTTGACTTGCCTCAGAACGCGCCGCTATAGTCCTTTACTCCAAACCCATTACCCTGTATCGGTGCGTGACATGATTAAGGGCATCAAAGGCGTCAAAGACATTCTCCCGGAGGAAACGCTCCGGTGGCGTCTCATCGAGGAGACTGCCAGGCGGTGGGCCCTGGCCTATGGCTTCTACGAAATTCGTGTGCCGATTTTCGAGGTCACGGCGCTGTTTGCCAGGAGCATCGGCGCCTCAACCGACATCGTGGAAAAAGAAATGTACACGTTCCAAGACCGGGATGGGTCCTCCCTCACACTGAGGCCCGAAGGGACGGCAGGAACCGTGCGCGCCTACATCGAACACAACCGCGCGGCTGATCCTCTGCCGCAAAAATATTTTTATACGGGCCCGATGTTTCGCCACGAGCGCCCGCAAGCAGGTCGTCTCCGCCAGTTTCATCAGTTCGGCGTGGAATCGTTCGGTACGGCCGACCCGCGGGCCGATGTGGAGGTCATCGCGCTCCTGTGGCGGCTGCTCTCCGACTTAAAACTGCCGGCCCTCACGCTCGAAATCAATAATCTCGGCTATGCGGCTGACCGCGACGCTTATCGCCCTCAACTCGTTACCTATCTCAAGCAACAGGAAGAACAACTGTGTGGAAATTGCCGGCACCGCATCGAGGCCAATCCGTTGCGTGTCCTGGATTGCAAGGTTCCCGCGTGTCGCGTTGCGACGGATCCAGCTCCCCGTTTGGCCGACGGTCTTTCCGACAAAGCCCGCGCTCACTTCAGCTCGGTGTTGGCAGGTCTCGATGCGATTGGAATTCCCTACCGCCTGAATCACCGGCTCGTTCGCGGGCTGGATTACTACGGACTCACGACGTTTGAGGTCACCTCAACAAGCCTCGGTGCACAGAACGCGGTCGGAGCCGGAGGTCGGTATGATAGTCTCGTTGAAACCCTCGGTGGTCCGATGACTCCGGCAGTCGGGTTTGCCGTCGGACTTGAACGGATGGCCATGATGTTGCCGGAAACCCTTTCGGTTTCCGGAGCTGCTGCTGTCTACGTCGCAGGATTTGGTGATCGTGGGTCGCCCACCGGCTTTTCTGCTCTTGAGGGGCTTCGTGTGGCCGGAGTCCGTGCCGTCACGGATTTTCGATCCGGTTCGTTGAAATCTCACTTGCGCCAAGCCGACCGGCTTGGGTGCAAATTTACCATCATCATTGGGGATGACGAGGTCGCAACTGGATTGGCCACTCTCCGAAACATGGATACGAAGGTCCAACAAGAGGTGTCTCTCGCCACCCTCATCTCACAGGTGTCGGCTCTCCTACAAGCCCCCTAATCTCGAATTTCACCATTGACTTTTATCCAAAAACTCCTTATTTTTTATCACGATTATATTCTATAACTCAATGATTCTCTGATGTAAAAACTGTGAATTCTAACTATGAAACGTAAGCTTGGTCTCCTCCTCGCACTCCCCCCTTCTGACCCTAGTGCCTCCACAGTTCATGGGTTGGCACAGGCAGCGCTCGAGGCTGGCCATGAGGTCTATCTCTATCTCCTCGATGAAGGGGTGAAGAACATCCTTTCACCTCCCTACCAGCAACTTGCCAGGTCAGGCATAAAGATGTTTGCTTGTGCTTATGGGTGCCAGCAACACCATGTGTCTACGGAAAACCTCGATCCTGCCATCTCTCTTTCTGGACTTGTCGTTCTCTCAGGGATTATCGATGGGTGCGAACCGTTCTTATCATTCACCTAAACAAAACTCTTCATGGCCAAGACTGTGCTTGTCATTATTCAGGAAGATCCAAGGAAAACCCATCGCCCCGTCGAAGCCTTGCGTATTGCCCTCGGTCTCGTAGCAGGATCACACCACACAACGGTCATCCTTCTTGGTGAATCTATCCGGCTGCTTTATGAAAATATAGATGATCTTATCGATGTCGATATTCTTGAAAAGTATCTCCCATCCGTTGAATATCTTAAAATTCCTTTCATTCTGCAATCGAAGACTGATCGTGCTTCCATTCGTGAGGAGTTTCACATTCAATATAGTAGCGATGAAAATATCCGCGCACTAATCAACTCAGCTGAACGAAGTCTCGTGTTTTAATCGTGCCTAGAGATAGGAATCGCATGTCCCTTCCCTTGTACATACTTCGACACTCAGTATCGA
>VGXB01000037.1 GCA_016873515.1 Nitrospira sp. | reverse complement strand
GAACGATTTTAGAACCAAAATCTGATAGATTGGCGGGGTATTGTGAAGCGAAAAGCGACGCGAAAAATGTCTGAAAAAGTTACTAACCAGTTACTAAGAAAAAAGACTTGTTAGTAAACTATTGAAACATAACATTTATTTCTTACTATTTTTATAGATTCACCTCAACCGGAGATATTGCCATGATGATTGAAACGCGAGAAAGCATCCATCAAGTATATCCACCTCTTGGGGACCCATTGCGGGCAGGCATACTGTCCGGGGTTGTCTGAAAGGCAGATCAGCCCTCAATCAGTTTCACGCCGGCACGAGGAGCGGGTGACAGAACAGCGCACCACCCTTTCCACAGTGGTCTTGCACCGTTTTGACGGGTTAGTTCTATCCAGCGAAATTCAGGTCAATTTCGGCAGTTTTTGCTGTGGAGGTAATACGCCGGGAACATGTAGAGTCTGAATTTTACCTGCGTATATGGCGGAAATGCTCCGACTCAGCGGCGGTGACTTCTTATGCTTCTATAAAATTGCCCCAAGGAGGCCTATGTTTTGGGGGAGACCAATTGCCTTGAGCGTTCTTCGTGGGTAAACTGCGAAAACGAGGGGGGAATTTTGTGGGCACAACGCTGAGAGCGTATCCCATATAGACAGCTATTTCTATTCTCCCCCCATGCTGAGGTGGCTCTTGCCCCCTGCCGGGTCGTGTGTGCGTCGGTGATCTCTCCCCATAGGTTTGCTCACCTGGCCTTGGTAGCACTTTTGTTCTGGCTGACGCCCCCTACTTCCCTTGCAGCAACCTACAACAAGCGGCCTGGCCGGGGGTCAGGGCATAGACTAAAGTGCACGAGTAGCTTCCTGTTGCTCGGTGACGCTCCAGCTTATCAGCCATTAGGGGTGTCCCAATGGCCGGCGATACCAACAGCAACACCGCGATGTCATTCCGCAGATTAAATGAACTAAACCAGCCCATCACATCTGAGATAGCCGGTACTTTGTTTGGCGTTACTGCAATGTGAGCGACGACACTGAGCGCGATAACGACAACCGATAGCGCAAGCCAACCTTTCGTAAATCCTCGCAAGATCTTAATTATGACCTAGCAGCCCTGTACGCCACCTTTTTGGCGAACTGTCCATGTCTGAACTTTCTGGTCATTGTCGTACGTCGCTACGCCAACGCACGTGGCTCTTTCCATAACAGTCAACTCCATCGGCCATAGCACCAGTTCCGCGAGGCCGAAGGTGAGGACATCGGCGGCCACATACGGGATAATTCGCGCCTTGGACCCCTGATGGAACCCCGATTCGAACTCGAAAGTATCTTGTTTGTTGCCTTGTGGATCAGTGTCACTAAATTTTGGTGGGCCAATCTTTGCAATCAGCGTAGTTCGCGGCACCCCGACGCCGATGCTCCCTAGATCGGCAGGGCCTGGCTGCGTAGCAACTTTATAGACTGAGCAGCCGGTGGCGAGCAGAGTAAAGACACACAGAGAAGCTAGGAGCCGCATAAGTACCTCCGTTTAGGGAGGCAGAATACCGATACATTGCGGATACCGTCAAGCCGTAAACTTCATCTGTCTATTCGCGCATGACGTGTACGGTTGACTATAGAGTTGAGGAAATACGACCGCATGGCCAGAGGCTTCAAGATGATCTAGCATGGAGCGTATGGCCTCGCACTGATTATCCCCTAATAGGTGCGCATGTGTCTTCAAGTGATCGCCGTTCTAATTTTCTTGTTGGGTTGCTCCCATCTCATTATCCGTGACGACGATAGGGATGACAATTGTAGCAAGAAAGACGGCAAGCACAGAGGTAAAGGGCGACACTCAGTCTTGAGCGTACAGTCGTCATACACGGAGTCACGGTTCTCAGAGCTGTGGCCCGGCCCCGCACTGTCCCCAGACCTGTTCCCATTGCTCCCTGCCCAACACCCCGCTAGAATCCGCCCGCTATCGTGATTAACCCGCATTCTATCGTGAACAATGTGGGTGAGGCTGGAGCCGCATGCTGCTAAGTTTTGTCATCCTGTACCTCCTTATCTCCGTCGGGATCGGACTGTTCGCGGCATCACGCGTCCGAAGCGCGAAGGATTTTGCTGTGGCGGGGCGAAGCCTGCCTCTGCCCATTGTCACGGCGACGGTCTTTGCAACCTGGTTTGGCGCCGAGGCCGTGCTCGGCATCTCCGCGACATTCGTGCAGGAGGGGTTGCGTGGCGTGGTGGCTGACCCGTTTGGCTCCAGTATGTGCCTCATACTGGCGGGGCTGTTTTTCGCGCCGAGATTATATCGGCTCAATATCATTACCGTCGGCGACTATTACCGGCTGCGCTATGACCGCCAAGTGGAAGTGCTATGCACGCTCGCCATTGTCCTGTCGTATTTTGGCTGGGTCGCGGCCCAGTTCAAAGTGTTGGGGCTGGTACTCAATGCCGTCACCGACGGTGCTATCAACCAGCCTGCGGGGATCGTCATCGGTGCAGCGATCGTGTTGACCTACACAACCTTCGGTGGGATGTTTTCCGTCGCGATTCTGGATTTCGTCCAAATCTCCGTTATCATGGGGGGGCTCCTTTATATCGTCTCGGTCGTGAGCGGGCTGGCGGGCGGCGTGCAGGCTGTCATCGACCATGCGGAAGCCGCTGGCAAGTTGAATTTGTTCCCGCCCGCCACGTTTCGCGAGTGGATCCCCTTCATCAGCGCATGGATGACCATGATGCTGGGATCAATTCCTCAACAGGATGTGTTTCAACGCATTACGTCCGCGAAGGACGAGCGCACGGCCATGCGTGGGGCCCTGCTGGGCGGGACAATCTACTTCGCGTTCTGTTTCGTTCCGATGTTTTTGGCCTATGCGGCAACTGTGATCGAGCCAGCAAAGTTCAGTGCGCTGTTGGCGCAAGATTCGCAATTGATCTTACCGACGCTGATTCTTGAACATACCCCGCTTGTGGCGCAAATCGTGTTTTTTGGCGCGTTGCTTTCCGCGGTGATGAGTTGTGCGAGCGCGACGTTGCTGGCTCCGTCAGTTGTCTTAAGTGAGAATGTCATTAGACCGGCGCTGACCCAGCTGACCGACTCGGAATTTCTCCGCCTGATGCGAATCGTGCTCGTCGGATTTGCCGGAATCGTGCTGGGCATTGCGCTGTGGTCGGATGCGACGATTTATAAGTTGGTGGTGAATACCTACGAGGTGACGCTGGTGGTCGCGTTTGTTCCGCTGTTCGCGGGACTCTACTGGAAACGAGCCACGACACAGGGAGCTTTGTGGGCCATCATCGGTGGGACGGTGAGTTGGATCGGTTTCGAGTGGTTCGGGCCTCCTGATTCCGTTTGGCCGCCGCAGCTTGTCGGGTTCCTGAGCGCAGGAGTGGGAATGGTCGCGGGTTCTCTTGTCACGAACCATCACGATCGTGTGGGCTAGTGCTCCAGGGTGTAGCGAACGAGGCGCATGACGGTCAACCCATTTTCGTCAAAACCATAAATTATTGAAATGTGGTGCGCCCGGCTGGAATCGAACCAGCGACCCTCAGCTTAGAAGGCTGATGCTCTATCCAACTGAGCTACGGGCGCGTTTGATTTTTTAATGAGTTAGGCGCACCATCCTGACACTCCGTAGAACCAGGTGTTACTACAGTGTTAAGTTTGAGGTATGTGTTAAGCTTTTGCGCCGTCTGCGTCAAGTCTTTCTCCTCGATCGTATTGTAGCGCTTCTGATCTCACCTTCTTAAGCGGGGCCAGATCCTATGTTAGGGTCGGGCCGAAAGGGGAGCGATAGGCCACGTCTCGGTCACACCGTCGAACAGATGCTCGCCAAGCTTTGTGAAGCCGAAGTCTCCCTGCGCAAGGGCCAGCCCGTCGCTCAAGTCTGCCGGATGTTGGGCAGCACCGAACAAATCTAACTATCGGTGACGCACCGAGTACGGTGGCTTAAAGGTCGATCAGGCCACGCGGTTGAAGGGACTGGAACGGGAGAACAGCCGGTTGAACCGGGTGGTGACGGAAGTGATCGTCGATAAATTGATTCTGAAGGAAGCGGTGGAGAGAAACTGCTAGGCCTCGCGCGCCGAGAGCAGATGGTGGAGCGCCGCTGCGTAACGCTGGGCCTTGCGGAACGCCGTGTGTGTCGGGTGTTGGGACAATCCCGCTCGATGATGAAGCTCCACTGATAGCAGCAATCATCAGTTTGGCCAGTCAGTTCGGCTGCGATGAGGATCGGCAAGTGACGGGACTGCTGCGCATCGACGGGGGGAGGCAGGTGAAGCCTACGCGCGTGGAACGGATCTGGCCGCGCGAAGGCCCGAAAGTCCCGAAGAAGCCACCTCCGCATCGGCAGCTCTGGTTGACGGATGGTTTCTGTCTCTGACTCCGGGCTACGTATTTGAATCATGTGTGGGCCTATAATTTCATGACGGCACGGACAAAGGATGGGCGACCGGTGAAGTTGCTGAATGATCTCTTCGGGGCACCCGCTTTATGGGCATGCCTCTGATCTTCTGGATTGCCGTCCAGCTTAACCGTCACCTTGGACCCGAATTGCCTGGGCCGATCAAAATTATTGCCTTTCCAAGCAGGTTTCAGCTAGGGTAACAAATAGAATATGCAGGGAGGTCTTGTGATTACACCGGATGTATTGGCCGACTATATCCGCAAGAGCATGCCGGATGCCGTGGTGTCTGTGATGGACCGTACCGGGACGATGAATCATCTCAAGGTCAGTGTCGTCTCCGCGGCTTTTCAAGACAAGAACTTACTGGACCGGCATCGGATGATTTATCAGGCCCTGGATGTACCGATGAAAGATGGACGCATTCATGCACTAGAACTCACCGCAAAGACTCAGGATGAAAATTAGATGTGAATGACCGGGCGTATCGCGCTCGGAGTTGCAGGCAAGGAGGCTGGATGATGGCGGATCCGATTGAAGAAGAAATTCAGAAAGAAGTGCGGACCCATAAGATTTTGATCTATGGCAAGGGGACCAAACAGATGCCGATGTGTGGGTTCACGCGGGAGACCATGCAGTTTTTCGATAAATACAGCTACCCCTACGAGTTGATCGACGTCCTCTCACAGCCAGCAAAGCGGGAAGCGCTGACCAAGATCACCAATTGGCCGACACTGCCGAAAGTGTTTATCGACGGCACTTTCTATGGTGACACTGATATCCTCGATCCGATGGCGGCCAAGGGTGAGATAGAACCGCTGCTGAAAAAGGCGTTTGGGAAGTAGCGGGGCTCGAACCGAATGGTGTGCGGATTCAGTGCGCCATAAAGCTTTGAGTTCAGTGTGTCTACCAGTTCCACCATCCCGGAACGAGGCAGAACAAAATTGTCGCACAAGCCTGAGCCTAAGATTATGTGACGGTGCCCTGATCGTGTATCGACGAAGCCGCTCAGCATTTTTGAGGAACTCGGATCAAGCACCATACGAGTCACAGCAAATACCCGCTATCTGATAGGAATTCAAAATAGAAAAGGCCACCTGAAGCAGTGGCCTTTTTGTTTCTCCTCACTCTCAAGTCGATGCGGTACAGGTGCCCTCACCTACGCGCATTCGCCGAGCCTCTATTCACCACGAGTGGACCGGAGAATGGGTTTCATTCACTGGTGGCGCTGAATTGGGGGCCCGTCCGCCTGCAGGGGGGCCTACATCGGGCGAGATGCGAGGACGGCTGGGCTGTTTAGCGACAGGACCTGCGATTAGGTGCCCATTTCCCAGGATGCGAGATACTTCTTCTGCTCCGCCGTGAGCGTATCGATCGCCATGCCCATGCCGGTCAGCTTGAGCCGCGCAATTTCCTTGTCGATGTCCGCTGGGACCGGATACACCGTCTTCTCAAGTTTCTTGTAGTTCTTCACAATATACTCCGCGCTGAGCGCCTGGTTGGCAAAGCTCATATCCATGACGCTGGACGGATGGCCTTCAGCGGTGGCCAGATTGACCAGGCGGCCTTCACCGAGGAGGCTCACGCGGTGTCCGTTCTTGAGGGCGAACTGTTCGACGCCTGTGCGGATCACTTTGCGGCTCTTGCTCAATTTTTCGAGCGCAGGAATATCCAGCTCCACGTTGAAGTGCCCGCTGTTGCAGACAATGGCACCATCTTTCATACTGGCGAAGTGTTCACCGCGAATCACGTGGATGTTGCCGGTCACGGTGACAAAGAAATCGCCGATTGCCGCCGCCTGCTCCATTGGCATGACGCGGAAGCCGTCCATGAGCGCTTCCAGACCTTTCAACGGATCGACTTCAGTCACGATCACATCGGCGCCCATGCCCTTTGCCCGCATGGCGATGCCGCGCCCGCACCAGCCGTAGCCCACGACGACGACAACGGAGCCGCAGACCAATCGGTTGGTCGCGCGCACGATGCCGTCCATGGTGGACTGTCCGGTCCCGTACCGATTGTCGAACATATGCTTGGTATTAGCGTCGTTGACGGAGATGACTGGGAACTTGAGCACTTTCTTGTCAGCCATGCTGCGGAGCCGGATGACCCCGGTGGTCGTTTCTTCCGTGCCGCCGATCACGTTCTTCAACAGCTCTTTGCGCTTGGAGTGCAGGTGAGACACGACATCGGCGCCATCATCCATGGTGAGGTGCGGACGGTGCCCGATGGCGGATTCAATGTGGCGGTAGTACGTCTGGTTGTCTTCGCCTTTAATGGCAAAGGTCGGAATGCCGTCGTGCTGGACCAGCGCGGCGGCCACCTCATCTTGTGTGCTGAGGGGGTTCGAGGCGCAGAGGCGGACGTCGGCGCCACCAGCCTTCAGGGTACGGGCCAGATTCGCTGTTTCCGTGGTTACGTGGAGACAGGCAGTAATCCGCACGCCTTTGAGCGGCTGCTGCCGCGAGAACCGCTTCCTGATCAGGCGCAGCACGGGCATCGTGGCCTCAGCCCATTCGATCTTCAACCGGCCCGCGTCGGCCACTTTAATGTCTCTCACGTCGTAATCCACTGCGACCTCCTTCTCAAGAACGTCAAATAGCATTCGTCAATAGTCATTCGGTCAGGAAAAGGGGGGGAGGGGGATTCTGTAATCCGTCCCCCTGTCTATGACGACGGGCCCACTGTGCTTACAGCCCTGCGTCTTTCCGCAGGGCTGTGGCTTTGTCGGTCTTTTCCCAGGTGAACTCCGGTTCGTTGCGGCCAAAGTGCCCGTAGGAGGCGGTCTTGCGGAAGATCGGCCGTCGAAGCTTCAGGTGCTCAATGATGCCACGTGGGGTCATTGGGAAATGTTTGCGCACGAGTTTGTCGAGGTGATCGACGGAGACTTTCTCCGTATTCTTGGTATCAACGAGAACTGAGACGGGATCTGCCACGCCGATCGCGTAGGCCAATTGCACCTCGCACTTGTCGGCAAGGCCGGCCGCGACGAGGTTCTTGGCGATATAGCGGGCCATATAGGACGCAGAGCGATCCACCTTCGTGGGATCCTTGCCGGAGAAGGCGCCGCCGCCATGACTGCCATGACCGCCGTAGGTATCGACGATGATCTTTCGTCCGGTTAACCCGGTGTCGCCCATCGGACCGCCCACGACGAAGCGGCCGGTTGGGTTGATGTGATGCTTCACACTAACCTGGTTATAGAGGTACTTCGGCATCACGGGTTTGATCACTTTCTCCATGATGTCGCGCTCGATTTGCTTGTTCGTGACGTCGGGGCTGTGCTGCGTGGAGACGACAATGGTGTCGATGCGGATTGGTGTGCCGTTCTTATATTCGACGGTTACCTGCGACTTGCCGTCCGGGCGCACCCAGGCGAGAATTTTCTTTTTCCGTACTTCGGCCAAGCGGCGGGTCAACCGGTGGGCGAGCACGATCGGCATCGGCATCAACTCGTCGGTTTCATTTGTGGCATAGCCGAACATCAGGCCTTGATCGCCCGCCCCTCCGGAGTCAACGCCCATGGCGATATCGCTGGATTGTTGATGAATGGCGGTCAGGACTGAGCAGGTGTGAGAATCAAAGCCCCAGGACGCGTCGTTATAGCCGACATCCTTAATGACATCGCGGATAATGTCGGGAATTTCAACGTAGGCTTTGGTCGAGATTTCTCCCGCGACGAATGCGATCCCGGTCGTCAAGATCGTTTCGCAGGCGACACGGGAATACTTATCCTGGGCGATCATCGCATCCAGAATGCCATCGGAAATCTGATCGGCAATCTTGTCCGGATGCCCTTCTGTCACTGATTCCGAGGTGAACAAATAATTGTTTCTCATGCGCTCCTCTTTCTCCTGATGGCCAATTTCCCATCACGCGTGTGCTCTCTCGAGACATTGAAAACATTCGGCAGGAGAGATGCTTCACGAAATTTATTAAATTTTAGAGGAGATGAAAAGTTTTGTCCACTACACTAGACGCAGGGTCGGTTTCCAAGCGGCCCGGACATTTTCTTGACAGTGCTTTTTAGGCGTTTGTAAGATGACTCGGATTTAATGGAATCGTGTCGGACTGAGGATTCGAGCCAAATGAGCATTGGTGCGTTTTCCATATGGATTTCCATGAGACTGGTTGTCGCTTCTCTCGTCATGATGGCGTCGGGCGCGCAAGCAGAACCAGCGCCACATGTACGGTCTCAGGTCGCTGAGCGGCATGCGGTACGGGTCGGCGACGAAGCGCCGAACTTTCGCTTGCGCGATCTGGATGGCAATCTGACCAGTCTGTCCCAGTTTCGGGGAAAAGTGATCCTGCTCAATTTCTGGGCAACCTGGTGCGGTCCCTGCCGAATCGAAATGCCGGCGATGGAACAACTCTATCGGTCATTTCCCCGTCGAGAATTCCAAATCCTCGCGGTCTCCACGGATTCGCAAGGGGTGGCGGTGACCCGCCCATTTCAACGGAAGATCGGGTTGACGTTTCCCATCCTCCATGACCCGGCTATGGAGGTCGGTGTGACCTATGGCGCCCGATCGCTTCCGATGACGCTTCTGGTCGATCGCCAGGGGATCGTTCGCCAGAAGAGTTTCGGCGCCCGAGACTGGGATTCCCCGGAAGCCCGTGAATTGATCCAGATGCTCATAAAATTATAATCATGACTCAATCGCTCCCTCAGATTTCGGTGTTCGTCGCGTTTTCAGCCGGATTGCTGTCGTTCGTATCGCCGTGCGTGCTGCCACTGGTGCCGTCGTATATTTCCTATATCACCGGGCTCTCGGTCGAACAGTTGACGGACATGTCTGAGCGGGCAAAATTCAAGAAGGCGATCGTCCTGAATTCGCTGCTCTTCATCGCCGGATTTTCGACTGTCTTCATTGCCTTCGGTGCGTCAGCCAGCTTGCTAGGACAAGTGCTCGTGACCTATCAAGACTACATTCGTCGAATCGGCGGTGTGCTGATTGTTGTGTTCGGGCTGTATCTCCTGGGGGTGCTGAACCTGAATTTCTTAAAAATGGAACATCGCTATCAATTTCGCAACCGCCCGGCGGGCTACCTTGGGTCGTTCTTCATTGGGGTCGCGTTTGCCGCGGGGTGGACGCCTTGTGTGGGGCCGGTATTGGGATCGATCTTGCTGTATGCCGGTACGACAGACTCTCTGGTCGACGGCATCGTGTTGTTGACGTCCTATTCATTGGGGCTGGGGTTGCCGTTGTTTCTCACGGCCTTGGGCGTGGATCGATTTCTCACCTATTTCAAAGAAGTCCGTGCGTACTTGTGGGGTGTCTCCACGGTGAGCGGTGTTCTGCTCGTGGTTGTCGGCGTGATGATCTACGCTAACTCTCTCACGATGGTGACAAGTTTTCTGGAGCGATTCGGCATCGGCTGGTATTTGGGGCAGTAGGCGTCGGTAGCCGTCAATCTTCAGCTCTCAGCAGGAGCACGAACCCGCGACTCTCTGCCACGTGTTTCGATTTTTCCAGAAAAGGATTTTAGCGATAGCTGTCGACTGTGAGCTGATAGCCGGTGGCTAACATCAGCACCACGCGCCGAGTCGGCAGGGGGTAAATGTTTGTCCGCGGAGGCTGATGAGAGAAGCATCGGCTGATCCGAGTGAAGGGGGGGCTTGGGTAGAAGACAGGCCTGACGTATATGGTTTGGATGACGCCGGTTCCGTGTCGAACGCAGTGACTGAATCCGACTTCTGGACGAGCAAGGGAGGGGACCCTTCTCCGAGGGTTGCGAGCAGGCTCTTCCCATCAGACACCGCGTTGCTGTCCGGATATTTTTCAAGGAGGAGCATGAGAGTAGCGCTGGCCCGATCGTCAGCTCCCAGTTCATGATAGCTCATGGCCAGTAAATATAAGGCATCTGGAGCTACAGGGTAATCTGGGTAGGTTTGGAAAAGCTTTTCGAATCGGTGCGCGGCGGCGAGATAGGAACCGCGCCGGTAATAAAAGCGTCCGATAAACAGATGTGTCTCCGCCATCCTATTATGGCAGTCTTCCAAGTGCGCCAGCGCCTGCGCATCGTGCGGGCTTCCAGGATAATCCTTTCGCACCCGTTCAAACGCGGCAATTGCCTTTTGGATAGGTTCAGGATCTCGGTCGATACCCTTGCCATTCTTCAGATGCACTTCACCAAGTCGGAGCGCGGCATAGGGAGCGAGTACATGGTTTCGGTACAGCTCGAGGAATCGGGTGTATTCGGTTAGCGCCTCAGCATACTCCTCTTTCTCGAAGTGCGCTTCCCCACGTTTGAGTATGACGTTGGGGTGATAGTACTGCTCGGCGGTGTCTTCAACGAAGATCTGTTCATCCGTACCGGATATGGATTTTTTGACGTCGCCCCGCAGATCTTTGGGCGTGGCGGAACAACCCGCAAGAAAGCTCTGTCCCGCGAGAAGGCAGCTCAGGGTGATCACATAAGAAACTATTGAGGGACAATGAACTGAGGTGCGCGGAGAGAACGGTAGAATCTCCATATGCCTTACTGATAACAAGTACGAAAGGGAAAAAGCAAGAAGAGCTAGATGAAAAAGGGGGGTTGGTTGACCTCCTCCACCATGCGCCCTATAATTTCCGCGCATCGAGGTCCCAACCTCCTCTATATATCGTCTCAGTGGCGATCGGTAGGAGCGATGATCCGAGCCAGGATAATTGGAACCGGCAGTTATCTCCCTTCCCGAGTTGTCACGAATGAGGATATTGCTTCCACGCTGGGACTTACACCAGACCACATCCAACGGCTGACCGGTATCAAGGAACGGCGGTGGGCGGCCGACTGCGAAGCCCCTTCCGATATGGCAATCGAAGCCGGGCGTCGGGCCCTTTCCGCGGCCAGCTGCGATGCGTCCGCGGTCGAAGCCATTATCCTGTCGACCACATCGCCGGACACCGTATTTCCTTCCACCGCGTGTTACGTGCAGCGGGGGCTGGGGTGTCAGAGTGTGGGGGCCTTTGATGTGTCCGCCTCGTGTTCCGGATTTCTCTATGGACTCTCCATGGGGCAGGCCATGATTCAGAGTGGACAGGTGAAAACCTGCCTGGTGGCAGCCTCTGAGGTCAAGTCCCGATCTCTCGATCCAAAGGATTCAGAGACGATCATGCTGTTCGGCGATGGGGCGGGGGCTGTCGTCTTGCGGGGTGAAGACGATCGCAACTCGGATTGGCGCGGGATTCTGGGAATCAGGTTGCGCGCGGACGGGTCTCGCCATGGGCTGATCCGCGTTCAAGCAGGCGGGTCACGCACTCCAGCGACGCGTGAGACGGTGGAAAAACAGGAACATACGATTCGCATGCAGGGGGCCGCGCTCTACCGGATCGCAATTCGGCGGATCGAGCAAGCCGCACAGGATCTCTTAAAAGAATTCGGCGTCGGCATCGGCGAGATCGCACAAGTAGTGCTGCATCAAGCCAACGGCAGGATTTTGCATCAGGTCGCCAATCGTCTAGGGATTTCTCCGAACACATTATGTTCAGTCATCGAGCGGTATGGCAACACGTCGTCAGCTTCGTTACCGATTGCACTCGACACGGCCGTGCGGAGTGGAGCCGTTGCTGACGATGATCTTGTATTGTTAGGCAGTTTCGGCGGAGGGGTGACCTGGGCCACCGGGCTTGTCCGGTGGTGATGGCATGGTACGTGGCGTCGACTCTTAACCTGAGTTAGCCGCCGCGTGCGTGCTGCTGACAGGCAGACGAACCACAAACCGGCTTCCATGAGGGTGGGCTGCTTCCACCCAGACTTGCCCACTTAACCCCTCGACGAGATGTTTCACGATGGCCAAGCCGAGCCCAGTACCGCCGAGCTCGCGTGATCGGGCCTTGTCCGCACGATAGAACCGTTCGAAGACTCGCGGGCGGTCCGGCTCCGGGATACCGATCCCGGTATCCGCGACGCTGAGATCGATCATCTTGTCAGCCGATGCAGGGGCGAATCGTGCGTCGACGGTAATGGTGCCGCCGACCGGTGTGTATTTGACGGCATTGTCGAGCAGATTCGTCAGCACCTGGACAAGCCGTTCTTCATCTCCCTCCACCGGCGGGAGAGCTTGATTGACCGATGAGATGAGTTGGTGACGCTTCTTATCAGCGAGCGTTTTCATCATGGCGATTGTGCGATCGATCAGAGAGGAGAGGTCGACCGGCTCTTGTTTGAAGTGCACGTTGCCCGATTCGATCTTAGAGAGTTCGAGTAGGTCGTCGAGTATCAGATTGAGCCGATTGCTCTGGTTCAGGATGATATCCAAAAAGTTGCCTGTCGTGGCGGGATCATCCTTGGCACCGTCCAGCAGCGCTTCAACGTAGCCCTTGATTGAGGTCAGCGGCGTGCGAAGCTCATGAGACACGTTCGCCACGAAGTCCTTCCGGATCGTTTCGAGACGCCGCAGTTCCGTCATATCGTGAAAGACCAAGACAACACAGACCTCGTTATCCCGTTTTCCGCCCGCAGCAGAGACTTCGATGTGCAGGCAGCGTCCGGTCAGGGGCAGAATGATTTCCGCATCATGATTCGCCCGTGAACCTAACGCCGTGTCGATTAGCTCGTTCAGTTGCTGGTGGCGGAACAGTTCGGCGGCTGGGCGTCCCTGGGCCTCCGTGCCTGTTACGTCGAACATGTGTTCCAAGGCCAGATTGATCTGCAGGACGTAACCGCGAGGATCCAGCACCATGACCCCTTCTACCATCGATGCTAGGATGGCGAGGAGTTGGGCACGATCTTTCGACAGGGCGTCGATTTGGGCATGCAGCTGGTCAGCCGCATCATTGAGTGTGGACACCAGGCGGCCGATTTCGTCGGGCGCGGGGATCTTGATGGGGACAGTCGGCTGTCCTGCAGCCAATTGTTGGACCATATGGCTGAGATCCGACAGTGGGGTCGTGATGCTGTGAGCCAGTCCGATGCTGAGCGTGACGGCGACCGAAAAGGCGACACTCAGGGCTAATACGAGCGAATACCCCACCAGCAGCTCAGCGACAGCCAGACTGCAAGCCACAATTAGGATCGTTCCCAGCGTGATTTTCCAGCGGATGGATAGCCGCATACGCTAGCGCCGATTACCGTTTACAGCTCTTTCAGCTTATATCCTAGAGACTTCACGGAGACGATGGCCTCGTCGAGCAACGGAAGTTTTTGTTTGAGCCGCCGGATGTGGACATCGACTGTTCTGGACGTTCCATAATAGTTGTAACCCCAGATGGCGTTGAGAAGCACGTCACGGGTCAGGACGCGTCCTGGATTCCGCAGCAGGTGTTCGAGTAATCCGAATTCCTTCGCCGTCAACAGCACTTCTTTTTCGCCGAAGCGAACCTCATGCCGTTCAAGATTCATTGCCAGAGGGCCATAACGATAGTGGGTGATTTCAGCGGAAGGTGCGCGCTCCAATCGGCGCAACAAGGCTTTTACTCGTGTGACCAGTGCCTTCGGGCTAAACGGTTTGGTCACATAATCGTCGGCACCCAGTTCGAGTCCAACGATCGTATCCGATTCCTCGGCTTTGGCCGTCAGCATGATGATCGGGAGCATCGCAGCTTCGGGCATGGCACGCACACGTTTGCAGATTTCAAGTCCGTCCATTTCAGGGAGCATAAGATCCAGCATGAGTAGGTCCGGCTTCTCGCGGCTCACTTTTTTGAGCGCTTCGATTCCGGTCGTTGCCGTCAGAACTCGAAACCCCTCTTTCTCCAAATAGTGTGTGACGAGTTGTAGAATCTCCCGTTCGTCTTCAACGACGAGAACTTTCTTGCTGTTCGAAGCAGTCATGGAAAACCGAGACTACGGGAGAGGGGAAAGAGAGTCAAGCGGATGGGTAGCCTGCTATCAGGAGAGGGGGTGAGCATATTGGCAAGCAATTACTTATAGACGATTGCTGCACTGAATGAGCCGGCTAGATGAAGCACGTCGAACCGTGTGAAGCCGACTTTGCCACACCACTGGCGGAAGTCTGCGCCCGAGTAATCGAGGGCATCGCCGGATTCAATGGGTCTGTTGAGCGACATCAGTACCCCTTGTACGTTCTCGCGCTGAGCGTCGTCGATCAAGGCTTCGATGACCACCAGCGCGCCGCCTGGTGGCAACGCTTCGTGCGCCGATCGAATCAACTGCATTTCCCCCCACATTCCAGTCGTGCAGAATCATCCTCATCGTAATGAGGTCGGCCTTCGGCAGCCGGTCCTTGAAGAAATTTCCGGAAACCGTATGCACGCGATGCTCCAGTTTGGCGGCGGCGATGTGTTTCTCTGCAATTGGTTCGATCACCGGTAAGTCGCAACTGGTGCAGGTAAGATACGGATGTCGCCTTGCCACCTCGATGCTGAGCAGGCCAATTGCGCCACCCACGTCGCAGAGGGTTCGGAATTTTGAGAAGTCAAACTTCTTCACGAACGTCTCATGGAGCCATGCAGCACCTCCTTCAATCGTTGTCGGCCAAGGTCGATTTCGTGTCGAGGCGTTTGTTGTGTCTGTTTTTGAAAACCGTGAAACACCATGATTGTGTCGGCTGCGGCGACGAAGTAAGACACCCGTATCGCTGCTATGGCATCTCGTATCCTGAGTTTATGAACATCCGACGCGATCATTGGCATCGGGCGGCTCAAAGGGAGTCCGAGGCCAATTTACTTGTGAGCAGCGCGAAGGGCCTCGCCGATCTCCCGCTTGATTGCCGGCGGTTGCTTTCGGATAAAGGCAAGTGCCTTCGGGTGAAGCGCGACCGACTTCATAGGTAACGGTATGTCCTATATTGGGGATATGTCCAAGCCTGGATTTGGAGGAGGGGAGGTGTGCTAAGGCGGTGTCGGCAATTCGGTTGACGGGCCCTATGGATCTGACGTATCGTGAGCGCTCAATAAAGACGGTGGACCAGTTGACCGTGTAGAGCCCTGGCCGAGGAGCGACGACTATGAAAATCTATCTTGCCAATCCTCGTGGATTTTGCGCCGGTGTCGATCGAGCAATCGACATTGTGGACCTGTCTCTCAAGAAGTATGGCGCGCCGATCTATGTTCGCCATGAGATCGTCCATAGCCGCCATGTCGTGAATTCGCTCCGACAAAAAGGGGCGGTATTTGTGGAAGAGTTGAGCGAAGTCCCGGAAAGGTCAGTTGTCATTTTCAGCGCACATGGCGTAGCGAAGTCTGTGTGGGAAGAGGCGCGCCAGCGCCACTTGTACGTGATCGACGCGACCTGTCCGTTGGTCATCAAGGTTCACAACGAAGTCAATCGTGACTACACTCAGGGATACGAGCTGATTCTCATTGGCCACGCTGGTCACCCGGAAGTGATCGGGACGCTGGGCCAGATCCCCGACAAGTTTCATTTAGTGTCCTCTGTCAGCGATGTCGAAAAACTGCATGTGGAGAATATGGTCAACCTGTCCTATGTTACGCAGACGACGCTGAGTGTGGATGAATGTCGGGATATTGTCGGCGCCCTCCATAAGCGGTTTCCGAATATCAAGGGCCCGCATCAGGAAGATATCTGTTACGCGACTCAGAACCGACAAAATGCGGTGAAAGAGTTGTCCCGTTTAGTGGATGTGATCCTGGTGATCGGATCGCCAAACAGTTCCAACTCCAACAGGTTGCGCGAGTTGGGCGAACAATGCGGCATTCCGTCCTACCTCATCGATTCGACCGCGGATATCAATCTGGAGTGGTTGCAAGGGGCCAAAGCTGTCGGCATTGCAGCCGGCGCCTCGGCTCCGGAGATCCTCGTCACGGAAGTGGTCACGTTCTTGCGAGCCTACGATCCATCGGAGTTGGAAGAGCTCACGGTGATCGAGGAAGATGTCGAATTTCTCTTGCCGAAGGAGTTGATTCAGATCGATTCCACGCATAAGCCTGCGGCTAGTGTCGCTGGGTAAATCGTTCAACCGCGCGTTCGTGAATATTCCCTATACGTTGTAGAGCTTAGGCTGCTGCTCCCCCACCGGCTGTATTTTCTTTTGCTTTCTCTAAACTCGCTGTGCTAGAAAGGTACACGAATTTTTCAGGTTTTCAACGGTTGTGGACTTTCTCAAGTAGGTGATCTGATGTACTTGAAATCATTGGATATGTTGGGGTTTAAATCTTTTGCGGAAGCGAAAATCAATTTCCCGGAGGGGATCACGGCGATCGTCGGGCCCAATGGGAGCGGGAAGAGCAATGTGGTGGATGCGATTCTGTGGGTCTTAGGGGAGCAGAGCACCAAGACACTCAGAAGTGAGAAGATGGAAGACGTCATTTTCAACGGTACGGAATTGCGCAAGCCGTTGGGAATGGCGGAAGTTTCCCTGACCATCGGGGGGTTGGACCGAGCGTCGATGAAGCTGGAAGGTGGGGCTGGGCTGCCCAGCCAGTTGACCGATTTCCAGGAATTGATGATTACTCGGCGGCTCTATAGGAATGGAGAGAGCGAGTATCTGGTCAATAAGACGGCCTGCCGACTCAAGGACATTCGCAGCTTGCTGCTCGACACGCGTGCAGGAAGCAAGGGCCATACAGTGATCGCCCAGGGTCAAATCGACCAGATTCTCAACGCATCGCCACAAGATCGGCGCGAACTCATTGAAGAGACCGCTGGTATCATCCGGTACAAGAAACAGAAAGCCGAAGCGCTCCGAAAGCTTGAAGCGACTCAGCAGAATCTGCTTCGTGTTCGCGACATCATCGCGGAGGTAAAAAAACAGCTTAATTCGCTGGAGCGACAGGCACGACAGGCGCGAACCTACCAGGCTTTGCAGCAGGAGGCGCGTGGGTTGGAAGTGGAGTTGCTGACTCGTGAATTCCAGGCACTGCGGGCCGGTTTGGAGGAGGCCGAAGCGGAAGTGACGGCCTTGGACATCAAAGACGCCGCGACAGCGGCGGATCAGAGCCGTGTCGTTGCGGAGCTAGAGCAAGTCAGACTGCAGGCAATTGCGACCAATGCCGTCATCGGGCAAACGCGAGAACGAGTGTCCGGTGTCGAACATCAGCAGGCGCAGGCGCTGACGGTTGCCGAAGTCTCGAGGAATCGGAGGCAATTGTTTGAGCAGCAACAGCAACAAGAGGCCGGCGAATTGGAGGAGTTGGCGCGCGCCCAAAGTGAATTGGAGGCCTCCTTGGTGGCGATCGAGGCTTTGCTGAGAGCGATGGAGCAGGCATTGGCGCAACGGGAGTCTGTGTTTACCGAGTTGGATCGGGAGATGGCCAGCTTGTTCGAGCAGCGGGCGGTGGCAGTGGCGGAAGAAGAACGTGACCGGCAGGACATTTTGCAATTGGCGGTGCAAGTGGCGAACACGGAGCAGGCACTTGTTCAGCTCGGCGTACGAATAAGTGAAGTGGTCGATCATGAGGTTTGGCTGATTGCGGAGCAGACAGAGGCACAGGCTCAGCGAGCAGCAGCCGTTGTCCGGCATGAGGCGCTCTGGCTGGAGTATGGAGAGGCGGGGCGTCTCGTGTCGAGTCTGCGGACACAACAAGAGGTCGTGCAAGGTGAGTTGTCCAGAGCGGCTGATGAATTGCGTGTATTGGATCAGGTCATTCTTTGTCGGTCCGAGGAGTTAGCTGCCGTCGATTCTCGCCTACAGGCGTTGCAAGGGCTGGTGCGGGAAGAAATGGGTTATGGACGGGCCGGTAGCGATGAAGCCACAGCACTAAAGTCCTGTGGCGGGGTCAAGGATGCCATTGCTGAGTGGCTAGTGATTCCTCCGGGGCTGGATCAAGCCGTGGAAGCGTTTCTGGGCGAGCGGGTGCATGGTTGGTTGGTTGATGAGCCGGCGGTGGCGCAGCGGGCCATCGGCTTTCTCCGGGAGAAGTCGCTTGGACGAGGGACGTTTATCCCGCAACATGTGCGATGGGAACCAACCGGCTTTCAATCATCGCCCTGGTGGGAAGCGATCGCAGCGATGCCTGGTGTCTTAGGTCGTGCAGTGGATCTCATTCACACGGACGTTGATCGGACAGCTGCTCGGGACAGTCTCTTTGATCGAGTTGTGTTTGTCGAATCGCTGGATGAAGCGGTGCGTCTCTGGGAGCAACAGGCCTGGTCTGGACAGCAGGGGCCGATTCTTGTCACACGCTCGGGCGAGATCATGAATGCGTCCGGGGTGATCAGTGGTGGACAAGCGTGTGAGGGGCAGGGATTGTTGGGGCGGCGGCGGGAAGTGGTAGAGCTGGAGCGGGCCCGTATGACTGTCACTGCGGCTCTTGAACAGGAGAAACAGCAACGGCTCGCATTACAGGCTGTTACGGAACAATTGACTGGGCAGGCTAGGGAGGTGGCTGACAATCTGCGTCAGACCGAGATGCAGGATTTATCGCTGAGGAAAGATGAAGAAATTTTGCGGCAAGTACTGAGCGATCTGGATCTGAGGCTCACAGGGATCAAAACGGATATCAGCAAGGGGGCGTCTGACCGAGAACGCTATGAACGGGAGACCAGTACGGTTGAGGTGCAGCGTCGTCAATGGCTGGAGGAGAAGGCAATTCGGGAGGCAGCGCTGGTTCAGGTTCAGGAGCGGATTGCTGAGATTGATCGTGCGGGACGGGTATTTCAGGAGCGCGTGACCGAAGCGCGGTTGCTCTCTGAAGGGCAGCGAGCCAAGCGTGAGCATGAGCAGGCAAACCAGGCTCGTGCGAAACAGCAACGGGCCGAGGGGGAGCAGCGACGGCAGTCGCTGGCTGCGCATTTGGAAGGGTTGGGACAGGCCATTCAGGAAAGCCGGGAGGAACAGACCAGGCAGGAAACGGCCTGTCGGGAACTGGGCGCGACGATAGCGCAGCTCAAGGCGGAGCTCGTGGCCATGCAGGAGCGGCAAACGCAGGAATTAGAGGCATGCCAGGCGTTGGAGACGAGCGTGGATGAGCTCCGGCAGGTCATGTCGGCCGTGCGCGATGCGCGAATGGCGATTGAAGTGCGGCGGGCGGAGTTGCGGATCCAGCTGGGGACTGTGGAGAGCACTTTATTGGGGACCTATCAATTGGATCTTGTTGCGCTTGCCGGCGAACGGCTGCCGCTGGCCGAGGTGGTGGGCAATCCATTGATCCACACCCCGAATGAAGAACTGAAGGCACAACTTCAGAAACTGCGTGAGCGGCTGGACCGCATGGGCCCTATCAATCTGGCGGCGATCGGTGAGCACGAGGAGCTTGAACAACGCCATGCGTTTCTCTCAACACAGGAACAGGATCTTTCCAACTCGATGGCTTCGCTCAAGGAAATTATTCAGCGGATCCATCGGACGACGAAGGATATGTTTGCCACCACTTTCATCGAGCTTCAGGAGAAGTTTGGTGAGGTCTTCGTCAAGTTTTTCCCCGGTGGCCGGGCAGAGCTGCAGCTGGTCGAAGAGCCACCTGCAGAGAGCGGAGACGGTTCGGGACATCAAGAATCTGGTATCGACATCGTGGCACAGCCCCCTGGTAAGCGCCTGAAAAGCATTACCATGCTGTCTGGCGGAGAAAAGACTCTGACGGCGATGGCCCTGCTGTTTGCCAGTTTCCTCATCCGTCCAACCCCGTTTTGTCTCTTGGACGAAATTGATGCGCCGCTGGACGAGGAAAATATCAGCCGGTTCACCGACGTCTTGCGGGATCTGGCGCAGAATGCCCAGTTCCTCGTCATTACCCATAACAAGCAGACAATGGGGATTGCCAACTCGCTGTTCGGCGTGACGATGGAAGAACCGGGGGTCTCCAAGCTTGTCTCGGTGAGGTTGGGTGATCTGCAGCCGGTCTAACATTTTCCAAAAACACGAATAGTTTAGAGGATTTCCCTCGCAATTGCTTGACTCCCTCTAGCCCATCCTGTTACAGGTCATTGAATTCTTGGGGGAGAGTGTCCCCCAAGGGGTTTCTGCGCAATTTGCTTGAGTCGGAACGATTCATGAAGCTGATTCGAACGCTATTCAATCGGTTGTCAGAGAGCCTGCTCTCGAGCCACCCAGAAAAAGTTAGCCCTACTGCTCACTATGCGTCGGCGTCACTGCTTCGTCTTGTGTCGGACAAGCCGGTGGGGCTGCCTTCATTTGACTCGGCCATCCATCACCCTGCGGCGAGCCCGTCAGATTCAATCGATGATGCGATCAAACGGAGCCAGGCCTGGTTCTTGAGCCAGCAACATGCCGAAGGCTACTGGGTGGCGGAGCTTGAGGCGGACACGACCCTAACCTCCGAGTATTTGATGCTCAG
>VGXB01000036.1 GCA_016873515.1 Nitrospira sp. | reverse complement strand
CGACAGCCCATATCGGAGTACCCAATAAATTTTTTGGCGATTGGCTCCACACTCACTATGCCACGTTGCTGGCCGAAGCAGTATCGACGGCCCACGGGGGTGGAAACCTATCTATCAATTTCATCATTTTCCCAAAGCCATCGGTACAACAGCAGGACACACGAGCAGTACTCCATGCCGCTCGATCTACCGGGCTGCCGAAGACCCGACGGGGAATCACACTCAATCCCAAATACAGCTTTGAGAATTTTGTTGTAGGGGCTGGCAATCAGTTTGCTCATGCTGCATGTATGGCGGTGGCAGACCAACCTGGAAAGGCATACAATCCCCTGTTCATCTATGGAGGTGTCGGTCTCGGCAAAACTCACCTCTTGAACGCGATCGGAAACTACGTGTCTGAGCGGACGGATCTTCGCATTGCCTATCTGACAACCGAGCAGTTTACAAACGAGGTCATCAACTCGATCCGGTACGATAAGATGATGGATCTCCGGAAACGATATCGGTCCATCGATATGCTGATGATCGACGACATTCAATTTTTAGTCGGGAAGGAACGGACGCAAGAAGAGTTTTTCCATACCTTCAATGCCCTGTACGAAGGGCACAAGCAGATCGTCCTCTCGAGCGACCGGTTTCCGAAAGACATGCCGGACATCGAAGAGAGACTGCGGTCGCGGTTTGAGTGGGGATTGATCGCAGATTTACAGCCCCCTGACGTCGAGACGCGTATTGCGATCTTGAGAAAAAAATCGGAAGACGAAGGCGTCAAGCTGCCGGAGGATGTGATTCAGTTCCTGGCCACTACGATGAAGAGCAACATCCGGGAGCTTGAAGGCAGCCTGGTGCGCTTGGGGGCCTATGCGTCTCTGACGGGCCAGGTGATTACGCTTGAGATGGCGAAGACCGTTCTCCGTGACCTCATTGGCGAGAAGAAAAAAATCGTGTCCATGGATGACATTCAAGAAGCAGTGTGCACGCAATTCCATGTAAAAATGATCGAGCTGAAATCCAAGCGTCGAAGCAAGACACTGGTGCATCCCCGCCAGATTGCGATGTATCTGTGCCGCGAACTCACGAATGCGTCCTATCCGGAAATCGGCCGCCAATTCGGAGGCAAGGATCACACGACTATCATTCACGCCTGGCGCCAGATTGCGAAGGCTAGAGAAACCGACACAGTCCTGCACGCGACGATCGAGACGGTGAAAGACAAGATCCTGCAAAACTGACAGTTTCTTGGGAGATCGCGCCATGAAAGTACGGATCGGACGAGACGAACTGTTGACCGGATTGCAACGGGTGCAAGGTGTGGTGGAAAAACGCAATACCATGCCCATTCTGTCGAACATCCTGTTGGAGGTGAAACAGGATGGGGTTGAAATAATCGCGACGGACCTCGAAATTGGCATGAGGGGTTTGTACAAAGCGACCGTGCTCAAGCCCGGCGGTGTGACGATCTCGGCTCGGAAACTGTTCGAGATCATTAAGGAGTTACCTCCGGGCGAGATCGAGTTGACTGCAAGGGACAATAACTGGACGACGATTCAGGCCGGGAAGAGCCAGTTCAAAGTCGTCGGGCTGCCGAGTGCGGATTATCCCGCGCTGCCGGCCATCGAGCGGGAAGGTCTGACGCCGCTGTTGGGGGATGGGCTGCTCGAGTTGATCAGAAAAACACTGTTTGCCGCTGGCGACAACGACGCTCGCTACATTCTGAACGGCCTCTTGGTCACCCTGGTGGCGACCGACAAGAAGACCACGTTGCGATTGGTTGGCACCGACGGCCATCGCTTGGCAGTGGCGGAACAGGAAGTGGGCAAAGCCGGTAGCAAGGGGGTTCCTCAGGAAATCAAGGCCATTATTCCGAAGAAAGCGGCGCACGAAATGCGGCGTTTATTGGACGAGGGAGGCGATACTGAGCCGCTGATCGGCTTTGCGAAGAATATGATGATTTTCCGCAAGAGCGGCCTGTTGCTGACGTCGCGGCTAATGGAGGGCAACTACCCGAATTATCAGCAGGTAATTCCCAAAGAAGGCGGCCGACGCATCACCGTCAATCGCCTGGAGTTGGAAAGCGCCCTCAGGCGCGTCTCGGTCCTGTCAAGAGACAAGGCCAATGCCGTCAAAGTTTCGTTCGAATCAGGGAAAATGACGTTGTTTTCCAGCAGTCCGGATTACGGCGAAGCGACGGAAGAACTGCCCGCCCGCTACGAGGGGGAAGCGCACAGCTCCGGGTTCAACGCCCGCTATCTCTTGGACGTGTTCGGCGTCATGGATGGCGAGTATATCTCGTTGCAGATGGAGACGCCGCTTAGCCCCTGTTTGATCCAAGAACCCGAGAGTCCCGGGTTCAAATGCGTGGTCATGCCGATCAAGATTTGATAGGAACCTGATGCCCGCCGACGAAACCAAGGTCAACCCGAAATCCGACAGTTATAGCGCGGATCACATCAAGGTCCTCGAAGGCCTGGACGCAGTCCGCAAGCGGCCGGCCATGTACATTGGCAGCACCGGCGTCGATGGGCTGCACCATCTGGTCTGTGAGGTCGTCGATAACAGCGTCGATGAACACATGGCGGGTTTCGGCGAGTCAATCGACGTCACGATCCACATCGACGGCAGCGTGACGGTCGTTGATAACGGGCGCGGCATTCCCACCGGGATGCATCCCACGCAAAAGAAATCCGCCGCCGAAGTCGCCTTGACCGTCTTGCACGCGGGCGGCAAGTTCGAGCAGGGCGCCTATAGTGTCTCTGGCGGGCTGCACGGGGTAGGGATCTCGGTGGTCAACGCTTTGTCAGAGTGGCTTGAATTGGAGATCTGGCAGGACGGGCAGCTCTTCGAGCAGCGGTACGAACGTGGCAAGCCCGAGGCGCCGTTGAAAAGCACCGGGGTCACGAAGCGCCGCGGTACGAAAGTCCGCTTCAAGCCAGACGGGCAGATTTTTGAAGCGCTCGAGTTCAGCTTCGACCTCCTGGCCCAGCGCCTCCGCGAGCTCGCCTTCTTGAACAAAGGCCTCTCGATTTTGCTGAAAGACGAGCGGAAAGAGACGGCCAAAGAGCAAACCTTCCTCTACAAGGGCGGCATCGTGTCCTTCGTCGAGCATTTGAACGATGCGAAGACGCCGTTACACAAACCGATCTACGTCAAGGTCGAGAAGCCGGACATGATCCTGGAGGTCGCTCTCCAGTACAACGACAGTTACGCGGAGAACTTATTTTCCTTCGCCAACAACATCAACACGAAGGAAGGTGGGACACACTTAGTCGGCTTCAAGGCCGCGCTGACCCGCACGATCAACAGTTACGCGAACGCGAACGATTTGCTAAAGAAGGAGACTGAGTCGCTGACCGGCGACGATGTGCGCGAAGGACTCACCGCTGTGGTCAGCGTGAAGGTCCGCAACCCGCAGTTCGAGGGGCAGACCAAGGCGAAGCTCGGCAACAGCGAAGTCAAAGGCGTCGTCGAGACGGCGGTCAATGAGAAGCTCGGCGCCTATTTCGAGGAAAACCCGCCGGTCGCGCGCAGGATTATCGGCAAGGCGGTCGATGCGGCCAGGGCCCGTGAAGCGGCCCGCAAAGCAAAGGACCTGATCCGGCGTAAGAGTGCGCTCGATGGAGGATCGCTTCCCGGCAAACTGGCCGATTGCTCGGAGAAAGATCCGGCTCTGAGCGAGCTGTATATCGTCGAGGGTGATTCAGCCGGCGGTTCGGCGAAGCAGGGACGGGACCGCAAGTTCCAGGCGATCCTGCCGCTCAAAGGCAAGATTTTGAACGTCGAAAAAGCGCGCTTCGATAAGATGCTCACGAGCGACGAAATCCGGACGCTCATCATGGCCCTGGGCACCGGGATCGGCCGCAAACGGGAGGAAGGCGACAAAAGCGACAAAGACGCCTTCGACATTGCCAGGGCACGATATCACAAGATCATTCTCATGACCGATGCCGATGTGGACGGCAGCCATATCCGCACCTTGTTGCTGACCTTCTTTTTTCGGCAGATGCCGGAGCTGATCGAGCGCGGGTATATCTATATCGCGCAGCCACCGCTCTTCAAAGTAAAGAAGGGCAAGATCGAGCGTTATCTGAAGGACGAAGGGGCGCTGAACGAGCATCTGGCTGATCTGGCCGTCGAAGACGTCGAACTCTATGTCGAGGGAATACAAGGGTACGTGACCGGGCGACGACTGTTGCCGATCCTCAAAAAGATGATCGCGTTCGAGACGCTACTGGCCCGGCTCAACAAGAAGTCACACGAAGCGGCGCTGCTGCGGACGTTCGTGGACGAACCGGGACTCGGTCGTGAGATGTTGAAGAATCGTGAAGCGTTGTCACGGGTGGTTGTCAGCGTGAAGAAGATGCTTCAGCTCGTGTTTCCAAAGCTGGAGGCGGCGATCGAGATTCTACCTGATGAGGAACACCAGTCGAATAAGATGGTGTGCCGCCTCCAAGCCAACGGCACATTGCATCAGCTCGACGTGACGCATGAGTTGGTAGGTTCTGCCGATTTCCGTGAACTCCAGAAGCTTGCACCCTCGGCGATCGGGATCGGGCACCTTCCGTACAAGCTCAAAGCCAAAGGGCAGGAACAGCCGTTGCTCTCGACGGCCGAGGTGGTTAAGGCGATCCTTGAGATCGGCAAGCAAGGGCTCAGCATTCAGCGGTACAAGGGATTGGGTGAAATGAATCCGAGCCAGTTGTGGGAGACCACCATGGACCCGGAAAAGCGTACGCTCTTGCGGGTGCAACTGGAAGACGTGCCCGGTGTCGACGAAATCTTTACCATCCTCATGGGCGACGAGGTCGAGCCACGCCGAAACTTTATCCAGACGCATGCCTTAGAAGTGCGGAACCTAGATGTATAGAATGCGTTATTCGTCAAGCGTCAAACGTGGGAAACGTCTTGATCTATCGATTGACGAATGACGGTTGACGAGGAGTTCTGAATGCCTCCCGATGAACGTTTAGGCCAGATCGCGATTGAAGACGAGATGAAGTCGTCCTACCTGGATTACGCAATGAGCGTGATCGTGGGGCGCGCGCTGCCCGACGTCCGTGACGGGCTCAAGCCGGTCCATCGCCGGATTCTCTACGGCATGAACGAGATGGGCCTGGCCTCCAACCGAGCCTACCGCAAATCCGCCAAGATCGTGGGCGAGATCATGGGGAATTATCATCCCCATGGCGACACGGCCATTTACGATACGCTGGTCCGGATGGCGCAGGACTTCAACATGCGCTATCCACTGGTGGACGGTCAAGGCAACTACGGCTCGATGGACGGCGATTCGCCGGCGGCCATGCGCTATACCGAAGCGCGCATGACCAAGCTGGCCGAAGACATGCTGGCCGACATCGAGAAGGATACAGTCGACTTCGGACCCAACTATGACGATTCACGACAAGAGCCGCTCGTCCTCCCTACCAAAGTACCCAATCTTTTGATCAACGGGGCAGGCGGAATCGCAGTCGGCTATGCGACCAATATTCCCACGCACAATCTCGGCGAAGTGATCGACGGGCTGCTCCTGCTGTTGGAGAACCCGGAGGCCACGGTGGCGCAGCTCATGGCGAAAATTCCCGGCCCTGATTTTCCGACGGCCGGCTTCATCTACGGCCTCGGCGGCATCAAGGAGGCCTATGAGACCGGACGAGGTCTGATCAAGATCCGGGCGAAGGTGGTTGTGGAGACCGATCCTCGCACGGACCGGGACCGATTGATCGTCACAGAGGTCCCCTACCAAGTCAACAAGGCCAAGTTGATCGAGAAGGTTGCTGAACTGATCCAGGACGACCGCCTCAAGGGCATTTCCGATCTCCGTGATGAATCCTCAGATCGAGAAGGAGTCCGCGTCGTCATCGAACTGAAGCGTAACGAGATCCCCCAGGTCGTCCTGAACAATCTCTATAAAAACACGCAGCTGGAGTCGACTTTCGGCGTCATTATGCTCGCTCTGGTGAACAATCGCCCGGAGGTGCTGACGCTCAAACAGATCTTACGGCATTTCCTCGATCACCGGCGCGAAGTCGTCGTGCGCCGGACCGCGTTTGAGTTGAGAAAAGCCGAGGAACGGGCGCATATTCTCGAAGGGCTGAAGATTGCTCTGGATAATCTCGACGCCGTCATTGCGCTTATCCGACGATCGCAATCTCCTGACGAAGCTCGCGTCAGCCTCATGCGGCAGTTTGGATTGACCGAGATCCAGGCCAATGCAATCCTCGACATGCGACTCCAGCGATTGACACGGCTCGAACACGCGAAGCTCGTCGAGGAATATCAAGCCGTCCTGAAACAGATCGAATACCTCAAGTCGGTTCTAGCAAGCGAGGCACTGGTGCGCTTAATCATCAAGGATGAACTGATCCAAATCCACGAAGCGTATAAGGATGAGCGCCGGACACAAATCGTCAAAGAAGAAGGCGAGATCAACATCGAGGACTTGATTGCGGAGGAAGAAGTCGTTGTCACAATTTCGCACGCCGGCTACATCAAACGCAATGCGGTCTCGCTCTATCGCGCGCAACGTCGTGGCGGCAAGGGCAAGATCGGCATGGGCATCAAGGACGAAGATTTCGTCATCAACTTGTTCACCGCGTCGACGCATCAGACCTTGCTGTTTTTCACCGATGCCGGCAAGGTTTATTGGCTCAAGGTGCATGAGATTCCGGAAGCCAGCCGGGCGGCCAAAGGCAAGGCCCTGGTGAATTTGCTGGCTCTGGCCGGAAACGAGAAGGTGACGGCCACGTTGCCGGTGAAAGAATTTCGTGATGATCAGTTCGTTGTGATGGCCACGAAGAACGGACTCGTCAAAAAAACCGAACTGTCGGCCTACAGTAACCCGCGCCAAGGTGGCATCATCGCTCTCGGCTTGGAAGCAGGCGACAAGCTGATCGGTGTACAACTGACCGACGGCCAGCGGGAAATTTTGCTGGGGACGAAGCGGGGAATCACAATTCGGTTCGCCGAGGGTGAGGTCCGGTCCATGGGACGGACCGCCTACGGCGTGAAAGGCATCACGCTAGAGGAAGGCAACGAAGTGATCGGCATGGAGACGATTACCCCGGACTCGACCACGTCCATCCTAACGGTCACCGAAGGCGGATACGGCAAGCGGACGCCGGTCGGCGAGTATCGCGTGCAGGGCCGTGGCGGCAAAGGTATCATCAGCGTCAAAACCACGGAGAAGAACGGGCTTGCCGTTGGATTTCTTCAAGTGAGGGACAGCGACCAAATCATGTTGATGGCGGCGCAAGGCAAAGTTCTTCGCTGCAAAGTCGGTGATCTGCGCGAGATTGGCCGCAACACCCAAGGCGTTCGCATTCTCGATCTCGATGGAGACGAGGATCGCGTGGTGGCCGCGGCCAGGCTGGCCGAAACGGGTGAACGGGAAGATCCAGCTCCTGAGGATGCCACTGAGGCCTAGAACGCCTGGGAACTCTTCCACGACACGACCTTGTCATGGCTCCCTCCAAATCCAAAACGAAGAAGCCCCTGGATATCGTCGTCAAATTCGCGCTCAGTGTGTTTGTCGGATCGTTCGCGCTGATCTGGGGCGGCATGTATCTCAGCCGTCCAGATCGGTCGATTCCGCCCTATACGGTTGGTGCGCAATCAGGCCATCTCGTCGCGACGGACGTTCCTCGTGGAACCACCGATGAGGACATTGAATTGCTGGTGAAGCGTTTTCGGAAGGTCAGTCATGAGAAACACGATTTCGCCCGCATGAAGATTTATCCCACCACCCCAGGCGATCCCGGCGGTCCGTACAACCAGATCGTGATTTATGTGTTCGATGACCACGGTTGGACAGATTCGGAAGTCCTGGCCAAGTATCTGGGGGGGGATGCCGAAGTCATCAAGGACTATGAACGATCGATGCGGGGCTACTATCGTGTGCTGGATCAGGAAGAAGAAGGAGGCATAGGCCCTCTCTCCAAGAATGGACAGGTGACCACCAAGACGCGGGTTCTCTTCAAAGGCCGCGTGACCGATCCTTTGCCGGTCGAGGCGGAGCCTGTTGAGAGGGGTATCTCGCTATCACCTTTGTGAATTGGTCGCGGAGTTCGAGATCTTGGATTCCGGTGGTGTGAGAGACAGTATCGGCGTCTACCTGAATCTCGGACAAATTCCCATCTGGGGAAGCCGCCACCGCCGTGGATCTCGGCGAGGGAATCTCTCCAACGCGAAGTACGATCTCGCCGATCAGCTCAGTCCCATCGATGTCACGCAATTTGGCGAGAAGAGTGGGCTTTAAAAAAGTGAGCTGTTGCAGCCACACCGAATTCTGCACGACCAGATACAGTTTCTTGAATCGGATTTGAGCCGGCCAGGTGTGTGACGCGATAGGCTCGCCGATGATGTCGTGCCAGTCGTGCTGGAGGCGCAGCTCCAGTAGTCTGGTTTCGAGGCCAAGCCGTTTGGCAAGACCGGAAAGGATGGTACCAAAGGAATCGAGCGACTTTGCCTTAGCCATGGCATATTCTAGCAGGAAACCTGTCGTGGGATCAGCCATGAGGCGAGAGAGAACCCCGAGATAGTGAATGGCCGGTTATATGATGAAAACCAAGGAAGAGCCGCAGGAAGTCGTGGCGACGAACCGCAAAGCCTACCACGACTACTTCATCGAGGAGAAATTCGAAGCCGGGATCATGCTCACAGGCACGGAGGTCAAGTCACTGCGCGACGGACGGGTAAACCTCCAGGACAGCTATGCTAGCGTGAAGGACGGAGAGGCATTTCTCTCTCACTGTCACATCAGTCCGTACAGTCATGGGAACTTGATGAACCATGACCCGCTCAGGGTGCGCAAATTGCTGCTCCACAAGAAAGAAATCCACAAGTTGCTCGGAAAAACGCAACAGAAGGGACTGACCCTGGTTCCCCTCAAAATCTATTTCTCCGAGCGTGGCAAGGCCAAGGTTGAACTTGGACTCGCCAAGGGCAAGAAGCTCTACGACCGGCGGGATACCATCAAAGCCCGTGAAGCCGGTCGAGAAGTCGAACGGGCGATCAAAGAGCGAAAGTGAGATCGTGTCCCTATGGAGTCGGGAGTGGTTCGTTCGGTTCCGGGGATGAAGCAGTCGCCTTATGTTTGAGCGCGCGGCCCTTCTCTGGTGTCGGGTCGGTGACCAAGCCGTAGACTTCACGGCCTTCGTGCTTCTCAGGTAGATATTCGGTAATCGGCATCCCATCCTCGCGCACGAACAACAGGCAGTGGCAGTACTTGTAGATCTGCATTTCATCGCAGGCGCAGATCCATCGGCGGAGTTTCGCTTCGGCTTGTTTATCTTTGTAGAAATTGCACGGACAGAGCGGTTTGCCGAGCTCCTCGACATGCATCGCTAGGCCTTTGACGACGGCGTTGGTCACAGCAGGGTTGGGATGCATGACTGTCCCGCTCTTTTCGGCGAACCCCTTTACGAACTTTATGATCTTGTCGAGACTTTCCTGCGTCGGTTCAACCACCGTTCTGCTCCTCTCATCGGGACGAAAACTGTACGAGAGCCTAGTTTACAAGGATAATTCGCTTCTTTACAATCCACCTTTTCAATCGCGGTCGGCGGTCACCATGACGGAGCATTCGACACAGACGAAATTGAGCGAACGGCTGGCTGGCGAGTTGGGGCCTACCGTCTCGGAAACACTCACCGTTCGTTTGGCTGAGGCCACCGATCGATCTGATACGTGTGCGGCAGTGCTGACCCTCCTCGAGGAATTAGAAGACGTGTCGGCCAAGGCGACCCGCGCAGCTATCGAAGCGCTTCCAGAATTGGATCGACGCGCCGGGCTGGCCCATGTCATCTCGTGGCTCGATCTGGGTATCGCGCTGGCTGAATCCTCCGGTGCCACGGCGCTTAAATACTTCAAAGACAGTCCACTGATTCTGGGCCTGATTGAGCAGCCTTCGTCGCGAACGGTGGTTCTCGCAATGGGGCTCGAATTGGCCGATCAGGATGCGAACGTGACATTGGAATATTTGCGGGCGGTGCCGCACCTGCTGTCCGTCGTCTCGCTCAAGGATCTGCGCCCGTGGCTCGAAATCGGCCTCGAGTTAGTGGCGGCCGATGTGGTGGTTGGGCTCGAATACATTCGCCAGATTCATCATGTGGCGTCCGTGCTGCCGGTCAGCGAGGGGCGGACCTGGCTATCCTTTGCCACCACACTGGTGACGCTGAATACGTTGGGTAAGCCGGACTATATGGCCACCATGGAATTCATGCGGACCAGTCCGGCTATTTTAGGCGACATCGATCATCCGGCCGCTCGTGCGAAGACACTGTCGGTGGGAGTGCTGTTGGCCAGCCGGTCACCGGAATCCGGAATCGCGTGGCTGGCGGAGTCGCCCCACCTACTGCGGGCACTCCCGTCACAGGCTTGGCAGCTCAAAGTGCTGCAGTATGGTGCCTTGCTTGCAGAAAAAGACTCAGAGGCGGCAACACGCTATCTCCGGCGCTGTCCAGAAATCATCGAAATGATCGGCGAAGGGCTTCAGGCCGAATCACGGTTCGAGACCTGGTTCAAAACTGGTATGGACGTGCTGGATTACAGTCCGGAAGGCGCACGGGCGTACTTTGCGGTGGCCTCGCAGAAAGCGCTCTCGTCGGTCGAGCAGGCAGTGAGCGGTGTACCGCTTCGGCACGTTGCGCGGAAGATCACGCTCTTTGTGCAAGGCCTCAGTGGAACGGAGGTGTCCATCACCACGCTGCCGGATTCCTTGACGACCGCGATTCCACGCGCGACTGTCAGCTCGGATGGACGGACGATGTCGTTGCCCGCGGTGCTGCGCCGGTATCCGACGGCAGAGGAGAACGAACGGCTCTATCTCGTCATGGCTGCACATGAAGCAGGCCATGTGGAATTCGGCACCTATCAGCTCAAAGTCGAAGCTCTTGCCGACGTGATTGACGCCGTGCAAGCGCGCTATGGCCGTTCGCGAGACATGAAACCGGAGACGCTGGCATCGCTGTTCCAGCTCTATCCTCACCCGCTTCTGGCGAAGGATCTCTGGACCGTTCTGGAAGATGCGCGCATCGAATTCTTGCTCCAGGCCGAATATCCGGGCCTGCGGCGTGAATTGGCACAGCTGGTGGCTGACTCTGTTACCCCACGCGATCCTGCCCATGGATTGACGGTCAAGGAACTGCTCGTCGATTGTCTCTTGCGGCTCTCGACGGGCGAATCGGCCAATTCCGCCGTTCCCCATGCCGTCACAGAAGAAGTCTCCGTGCTGTGGACCCTATGCCAGCCGCTGTTCCATACGGCGGCGACGGCAGAACAGGCTGTTCGTCTGACCCATGATCTCTACATCACGATGGAAGAACTGTTGACGCCACGTAGCGACATGATTAGGGAGGACCGAACGGATGATGAGCCAGCAGAGCAGGGCGTGGGACAGTCTGCGGCGGAGTCCATGAACGATAGGTATAGGCCGGTGACCAATTGGGAGTATCGTGGCACGATGAATCCGGAGTTCATCACGACCCAGCAGGGCCTGTCCGAATACGACGGAACGCAGGCAATTGACCAAGACCGGCAAGTTGGCCAAAGAACCGGACGAGGCGACCAGAAGTCCGAAAACGGCGAAAGTTTCGCTGGGGGACGGTCGCTGCCGTTTGTGGTCAACGAGTTGCTCGCGATACAAATGGAATCGCCGCCGATGCCGGCATCGATGGTTCATGATGAACGGACTGTCCGTTATCCTGAATGGGATCATACGATTCAGGATTACAAGATGAATTGGTGCCAGGTGATCGAGCGGCCGGCGGAGGCTGGTTCTGACGATAGTGTCGGAGAGACCTTGGCGGCGCATCGGAGCGCCCTGCGGTCGCTTCGCAGATTTTTCGAGGGCCTGCGCCCTCCGGCATTGCGACGCGTTGCAGGACAAGTCGACGGAGAAGAGCTGGACATCGATGCCGTGGTGCAACACGCGGTGGAATGTCGGGCTGGTCTGGAGGGAAGCGAGTATGTGTACAGCCGGCGGGAAAAGCGGGAACGCGATGTGGCTGTGGCATTTCTCGTCGACGTCAGCGGCTCGACGAGCCGACAGCTTGAGGGTGGGCGCCGGGTGATCGATGTGGAAAAGGAAAGTCTGGTCCTGCTCTGTGAAGCACTGGAGGCCGTCGGCGATCAATATGGACTTTTTGCCTACTCAGGACAAGGCCGTTCCTCCGTCGACTTTCTCACGATTAAGGATTTCGACGACCGGTTGGGAGCCGCGACGGCACACCGGCTGGGTGGACTGGTTCCCCGGCGGCAAAATCGGGATGGCGCGGCAATTCGCCATGCCTCAGCCAAACTTATGGTGCGAGAGGCCAAGACCCGCATGTTGATCCTTCTCAGTGACGGCCGGCCGCTGGACAACGGGTATAAGGACGATTATGCCCTGGAAGACACCAAGAAGGCACTTCAGGAGGCGAGACGGCAGGACATCCATCCGTTTTGCGTGACCATCGATCGGGAAGCGGATGCCTATGTACGCCGCATGTACGGAGATGTCCAGTTCGCTGTCCTTGATCGAGCGGAATCCTTGCCGGTGAAGTTGCCGAGAATGTATCAGCGACTGACGGCATAGAACACGTGGGACGTGAAAAACAAGAAGTGGAAGGGGAAAGGGGCGAGGAGTAATGACCGGAACCTCTGAACGACCGACGATTCCGCCATGGCTGTACAAGTTGTTTACCGGCCACCAGTACCCCTACGTCCGGCGCCTGGCGAAGTTCGCCCAGCCGGTGAATCCGGGAGAAGATCGTCCGGAGCCTACCAAGGACATGATTGAGACTAAGTTTTGGGAGGTCTACCCTCGGTGTCGCGCGAAAGTGCTGCAAGAAGTGAAGGAAGGCATGATCGTGGTGTTTCACGATTTGGACGAGTATCCGGCCGGCGGCTACCAAGCGCTGGTCGACAATCCCGAAGAGTTTCTGGCAAAAACCTATGGCAAGAAGAAGATTAAGGTGAATTTCTACGACGACGAGAATTTCGTATGCACGATCAATTTCAAAGTTGCGGGCTGGACGGAGCATGAACATTGAAACCAGGACAGAGAACGAAGTGCTGAGGATTGAGGCGAAGAACGCAAACTACTCAGTCCTCGGCCCTCAGTCCTTGATGTGAGGACATGATGAAGCGACCAAAGATCACGGTGGTGGGGGCAGGGAATGTCGGAGGCACAACGGCACAGCGCTTGGCCGAGAAAGATGCTTACGATGTCGTGTTGGTCGACATTAAGGAGGGTCTGCCGCAAGGCAAGGCTCTCGATATTTCACAGGCCGGACCGGTATATGGGTATAGCACACGCGTGATCGGCACCAACGGCTACGTCGAAACCGCCGGTTCGTCGGTCGCCGTCATTACGTCGGGTATTCCGCGCAAGCCTGGTATGAGCCGCGACGAGTTGCTGGCAACCAATGCGAAGATCGTCAAGTCCGTCGTCTCCGAATTAGTTTCCCGCTCGCCGGACATCATCTTGATTTTGGTCACAAACCCACTGGATGCCATGGTCCATGTGGCGCGCCGTGTCAGCGGGTTGCCCAAATCCCGGGTCATCGGCATGGGGGGCCTATTGGATTCCTCCAGGATGCGTTCGTTCATCGCGGCCGAATTGAACGTCCCGGGGCCTGATGTGGAAGCCATGGTGCTGGGTGGGCACGGTGACACGATGGTGCCCCTTCCACGCTACACCACGGTCAAAGGCAAGCCGATTTCATCCTTGATGTCGAAAGAGAAGCTTGACGCGATCATCCAGCGGACGCGTGACGGCGGTGCCGAGATCGTCGACCTGCTGAAGACTGGCAGCGCCTTCTATGCCCCGTCGGCCTCGGTGGTAGACATGGTCGAAGCAATTCACAGGGATCAAAAGCGAGTGTTGCCCTGCTCGGTGCTCTGCGAGGGCGAGTACGGATTGAAAGACGTCATTGTCGGCGTCCCTGTGAGGATTGGACGGGCCGGCATGGAACAGGTCGTGGAATACGAGCTGGCGGCAGAGGAACGGACCGCGCTAGAAGCGTCGGCCAACGCCGTGCGTGAGCTCTGCGCCGCAGTCGATCGGCTGATGGCGTTGTAAGGGATGACTGGCCCTGCATGCTTGACAAGAGCGCTGGCACTCACGTACACCACTCCACGCACTGATGTACTGAATAGGGAGGCTGTATGAAATTTCTTGAAAATCCGATGCAGACGATGGGGATGGGATTTGGCCTTACTGTCGTATTGATCATGATGTATATGGGATTAACGGGCATTGGCGCAGGGGAGCCCGACTGGGGCCAGGCGATCCTGCGCTGGGTGCATTTCCTGGCCGGTATCACATGGATCGGGCTTTTGTATTTCTTCAACCTGATCAATGCATCCTTCTTGAAGAGCCTGGATGGGCCAACCAAGAATATTGTGATCCCCAAGCTGATGCCGGCTGCACTCAACTGGTTCCGGCATGGGGCCACCGTGACCGTGGTGGCGGGTATCTTGTTATACGGACATCTGTATCACAAGGGTGGTACAGGGGCCGTGGCCCTGGCTATCGGTGGACTGCTTGGCATCATCATGATGGGCAATGTCCATGGCATCATCTGGCCGAACCAGAAGAAGATCATTGCCGCAGTTACCGCGGCAGCGCAGGGGACTCCGGCCCCGCCAGAGATGGCACAATGGGGACGGACTGCTTTGCTGGCTTCGCGTGTAAACTTCATGCTGTCGATTCCCATGTTGTTCTTCATGGGAGCCGGCAGCCATTTTCGCTAAATGTCCGCGGTGTGCCGGCGGGTCATCCCGCCGGCACACATGTTTCTTGCTTGCCCCTCTATACCTACATACAATAGGTCCCCTAGTCCTAACTGCTTGAGATTCAGGCCCATTCCCGCGCAGTTGTCTTGACGAATAGCGAGATAGAGCCGTATAGTACAAGCTTGTTATTTTTGAGGATTCACGCGAGACGGACTATGCCGACTGCTGCTGAGCCACGACTTGTCCAGCAACTTGAGGGCGCTCCTTGGGAGATCGATGGCTATCTCAAGGTAGGGGGGTATGAAGCCTGGACGCGGTGTGTGAAAGAGTGGAACGCGTCCCAAGTCATCGATGAATTGAAGAAATCAGGGCTTCGCGGGCGTGGCGGAGCGGGGTTTCCGACCGGAATCAAATGGGACAAGGTCCTCAATCACCGGATATCCGAACACTATTTTGTGTGTAATGCGGGGGAACACGAACCAGGGACGTTCAAGGATCGGCACTTGCTGAAAACTCTGCCGCATCAATTGATCGAGGGCTGCCTGATTGCGTCCCATACGGTCCAAGCCAAGGCCTCGTTCATCTACGTCAACCATGAATATCATGAAGAGCGGGAGAATTTGAACAAAGCGATGGCGCAGGCGCGGGAGCGAGGCTTTCTCGGCAAGAACGTGCTGGGCAGCGGCTTCGACATCGAATTACAACTCTTCGAAGGCCATGGCAGTTATGTTGCGGGTGAAGAGACCGCCATGCTGGAATCCATGCAAGGGCGGCCGGCTATGCCGAGGCAGAAACCGCCATTTTACCCGACGGACTTCGGCCTTTACGGTAAGCCCACGTTGGTCAACAACGTCGAGACGTTGTGCAATATTCCACGCATTCTCCACAAGGGGTCTGCCTGGTTTACGCAAGCGGGAACGGAAAAGTGTCCTGGTACGATGATGTTTTCGTTGAGCGGGTCGGTCAATCGGCCCGGTGTGTATGAAATGCCCATGGGCGTGACCATTCGAAATTTGATCGAGCAATGCGGAGGCGGAGTGCCGGGAGGCCGGAAGATTAAAGCGGTGTTCCCAGGTGGTCCTGCTTTTTCGATGGTGACGGCCGATCAGCTTGATCTGCCGATGGATTTTGATTCCTTGAAGAAGGCCGGAACGGGGTTAGGTTCAGCCGGGGTCATCGTCGTGGACGAAGCCACCTGCATGGTGGCGAAGACGTTGCACTTCTCGAATTTTTTCAAGCACGAAAGTTGTGGTCAATGTCCCCCCTGCCGGATGGGCACCATCAATCTGGCGGCTCTCATGACCAAAATCGAAGAAGGCCAAGGCACGCAAAAAGATCTCGACAGCCTACTCCAACTCTGCGGATTCGTGAAAGGCACAGGCTACTGTACCCTGGTGACGGGCGCGTCGGTCTTAGTACAGAGCAGTCTGAAGCTGTTCCGTCATGAGTATGAGGACCACATTCGCTTGCAGCGCTGTCCCCATACATCTGCGCCGGCTGGTGTTCGAGTTCTGTGTTAAGGAGAGGACGATGCCGCGAGTGACCTTTCTGCATTACGGGGAAACGAGCGGAGACGTGGATGTGAATATATCGCTGTTGGAGGCGGCTAAAACGCTTGGGCTTCCCCTGAATCATGATTGCGGGGGCAACGCTTCTTGCACCACTTGCCGAGTGGAGGTTCAGGCTGGCCTGGATCAGCTCTCGGAGATCGATTTCGATGAGCAGGACCTCTTGGATCGGGAAGCGTTGAGCGAATCCAGGCATCGATTAGCCTGCCAAGCTCGCGTGCTGGGAGATGTCGTCGTGCGCGTACCGGGGAGCAAATGGGAGACCCCGAGGCCGGAAACGGCAGAAACCCAGGGAGTTGATATTCGCTAGAGAGGTGTTACACTAGGCCACTCCAGAACGTAAGTCGCGGATCTGGAAACATAGGAGGATAACGATGGTTACGATTACAGCGGTGGCGGAACAGAAGATTAAGGACTTGATGGCGGAAGAACAGGATGTGGTCGGGTTGCGGGTGTATGTCCGAGGCGGCGGCTGCCATGGCTATCAATACGGCATGGCGTTCGAATCGAAAATGGCCGAGGATGACACAGTCATCGAATTCGGCAACGTCAAGGTTATCATGGATTCTCAGAGCGCGCCGTTGTTGCAAGGCGCGGAAGTCGACTACGTGGACAGTGTGCAGGGATCGGGGTTCTCCATCAAGAATCCCCAAGCCAAAACGACCTGTGGCTGCGGGAGTTCCTTCAGCTCGTAAGTAGCGCCTATAGGGCATGAATTACGAAGCCATGGTTGCTCAGTGAAGGAGTGACCCTGGCTTTTGTTCTTTCTGAGACACGGGGGTTCCATGTCCCAAGTAAATGTGACCAGGCGCTACCGGTTTTGCGCCGCCCATCGGCTTCACACCGACCATCTCACGCCCGAAGAAAACCGGATGGTCTTCGGGAAATGTAACAATTCAAACGGCCACGGCCACAACTATGTGGTCCTGGTCACGGTCAAGAGTGGTGGTGTCCTCGATCTGGAACGGCTTGATGGTCTTGTGAATGAGACGATTGTGCGGCGATTTGACCATCATGATCTGAACGGCGATCCTGAGTTCGCCGAACGCACAACCACTGGAGAGAATCTCGTCAAACTGATCTGGGACCTGCTGGAGCCGCAGCTGCCGAATGAGCGGCTCGCCAAGGTCGGCGTCATTGAGACGCGGGACAATTATTTCGAATACGCGGGCTCGGCGCAGCCGACAGGAGGATCGCGTGGTTAAACGAGGGCGAGCGGAACGACGGGGGCCGGTCGAAGATGTCGGAGGGAGTAAGCAACCGGCGGACGTGCTGGCCGTGCAATCACTCGTGACACAGATGCTGCAGGCTCTCGGTGAAAAGCCGAGCCGAAACGGATTGATCAAGACGCCTGAACGGGTTGCCAAAGCGCTCGCTTTCATGACCCAGGGCTATCAGCGCAACATCGATCATCTCTTGAACGGCGCACTGTTTCCGATCGAGTACGACGAGATGGTCATCGTGAAAGACATCGACTTCTTCAGTTTGTGCGAACATCATCTGCTGCCGTTTTTCGGCAAAGTACACGTCGGGTACCTGCCTAACAAGAAGGTCGTGGGCTTGAGCAAGATCCCGCGGATTGTTGACACCTTTGCACGGCGGTTGCAAGTCCAAGAGCGGTTGACGGTCCAAATCGCCGAAACCTTGAGCCAAAAGTTGAACGCAACCGGCGTCGGCGTCGTCGTCGAAGCGCGCCATCTCTGCATGATGATGCGCGGCGTGGAGAAGCAGAACACCGTAGCGGTCACCAGCTCGATGCTGGGAGTATTTCGGAGTCAACTACAAACCCGCCAGGAATTTTTGAAGTTGATTCGCCGGGGCAGCGTCGGGGATTTCGACTGAGCGCGGCGCGGTATCCTGTCAGGCAAGCCGTTTCTCTGCTACATCTTCGGCAAATGACCTAACGATCTCCAAGAACTGGTCAGGTTGTTCCAGGTTCGCGAGATGCGCGGCGCCGGAAATGAGGGACAGGCGTGCACCGGGAATTCGATCGGCCATGAGTTTGGCGTCGGACAGTGGGGTAACTTGATCCCACTCGCCAACGATGATCTGAGTGGGACAGGCGATCTGGTTCAAGAGCAGAATCGAATCAGCCCGCTCGGCCATTGCCATTAAGTCGCCTGCGATCCCGCTGATCTGATTGCCCTCAATCATGACTCGAACTCTTCGAACCAGATCCGGATTTGTGTTGATCGATGCCGGACTCAACAGTTTCGGGATCATGAGATCGGCGATTACGGCTGGTCCTTGTTTATAGGCAATCTGTGCCATCTCAAATCGAGCACGCTTTCCTTCATCGGTATCGGCCTGGGCCCTCGTGTCGGCCAGCACGAGTCCCTTCACACGCTGGGCGTACTTTCGATAGAACGCGAACAGGATATAGCCCCCCATGGAGAGTCCGACGAAGACAGCCTGTTGGATCGAGAGATGATCGAGTAAACCTCGAATATCATCGGCAACTTGGTCGAGCGTGTAGTGCCAGAGTGGGGCATCTGATTCACCATGACCCCTGAGGTCGACGGTGACGACGCGGAACTGCGATGAAAGCGCCTGTTCCTGCGAGGCCCACATGGTGCGGTTCAATGGAAAAGCGTGGAGAAACACCAGCGGCAAACCAGCGCCCGTGTCACTGTGCGCTAACGTGACGCCGTTCACTTGAACCTTCATGACTCCCCCAGTGTGGAGTCCTTCGTACCATTGGCTTTGGGCAGCGTCAAGATCGGATCGGGCTCGTTTGCACCGATAAGGATGAGGCGTATAGAATCTCGCACGACTGCGAGGAGCCGCATGACCCTCCACCGTGATACCGTTCCTGACCTGTTCACTGCTCCCCTTGAGAAGAAGGCCGGTGACGTGCCGTTGGCCGAGCGGATGAGACCTACCACGTTCGAGGACTTCGTCGGGCAAGACGACATCACCGGACCGGACTGCCCATTGCGCCGAGCAATTGAACATGACCGGCTTTCTTCTATGATCTTCTGGGGGCCTCCCGGCTCAGGCAAGACCACATTGGCGCATCTGATCGCCGGTCACACGAAGGCGCATTTTGTTTCCTTCTCGGCGGTGACCACTGGTGTGCAGGAATTACGCGCGATCATCAAGGCGGCTGAGCAGCGGCGGAGTCTCCAGAGTCAACGGACGATCTTGTTCGTCGATGAAATTCACCGCTTCAACAAGGCGCAACAAGATGCCTTTCTCCCCCATGTTGAACGAGGAACCGTGATTCTTGTGGGGGCGACCACGGAGAATCCCTCCTTCGAAGTGATCAGTCCGCTGCTCTCCCGCTCCCTCGTCATCGTATTGAAACCACTGTCGGACGAGGCACTGGGTCATGTTTTTGATCGCGCACTTATGGATCCCGAGCGAGGGTTTGGAACCTGGAACGTCCGGTTCGCGCAGGATGCCAGACAACGGCTAATTGCATTCGGGAACGGCGACGCTCGGGCGTTGCTTACCTCGTTGGAATTCGTCGTGATGCAAACGCCTGTAGATCACAACGGCACAAGATCGATCGATGGGGTGGCCCTGGACGCGGCATTGGGTAAGCAAGCGCTTCGCTATGACAAGTCTGGCGAAGAACATTATAACGTCATTTCCGCCTACATCAAAAGTCTGCGCGATTCTGATCCAAACGGGGCACTCTACTGGTTGGCCCGCATGCTGGAGTCTGGAGAGGATCCCAAATTTATTGCCCGTCGGATGGTCATTTTCGCGTCGGAAGACATCGGGAACGCTGATCCCTTGGCCATCGTCGTGGCCATGTCCGTGGCTCAGGCCGTGCAATTTGTGGGACTACCAGAAGCGCAAATCAACCTCGCGCAGGGGACGACCTACCTCGCCTCGCGGCCCAAAGACAACGCCTCGTACGTTGGACTGTTAGAGGCCCTGCAAGATGCCAAAACCCATGGAAATCTTGGGGTTCCGCTTCATCTCCGAAACGCGGTGACCCCCCTCATGAAGGGATTGAGATACGGCCAGGGGTACCGCTATGTCCATGACGATCCGCAATCTCAAACCGAGCAAGCCCACCTGCCCGAGCCCTTGAAAGGGCGGCACTACTACCGTCCGAAAAATCATCGAGGGGCCTGATTTTGATGGTTTACAATTTCATCTAATCAGTTATACTTAGGTCGTATGAAACGAGGGGAATCCAAACCATCGTCCACCGCGTTAGCAGCAGGTGAACGACGCAAATTTGTCCGCGCCACGCTGGTGGGATCCGTGGTGGTCTCTCCGAAGAACGGAGGTCACGCCAGTACGGCGGTGCTCGATAATGTCAATAAGATCGGCGCTGGGCTTCATATGAAAGAGCGCCTTTCCCCCAATGAACGAGTGATGGTGTCGCTCGCCTTCCTGGACTCAGATCGGGTCGAACAGCAAGAAAAACTCGAGGGGACTGTTGCCTGGATTAAGCCGT
>VGXB01000035.1 GCA_016873515.1 Nitrospira sp. | reverse complement strand
TACAAGCGACCGGCGTTGTTAAAGGAATGGATGGCGCTATTACCCAAACAAGGAGTCTTGCTCGATCTCGGCTGTGGCGCCGGTCAAGATGCGCGGTATCTTGCGACCCTCGGCCATCGAGTGATTGGGTTAGATCGTACGATGCCGTTGCTCCAGTTCGCGAAACGGCGCAGTTCATCCATTCCACTTGTCCTGGCAGATATGAGGGCCCTTCCCCTCAGAGACAGGACGTTGGACGGAATATGGGCTGCGGCGTCGCTGATTCATCTACCGAAGAGAACTGTCTCCAGAGTGTTAGTTTTGTTGCAACAACTAGTGAATCCAGAAGGTTTGCTGGCTGGGACATTTACTTTTGGCAGCACTAGCCGTGTCAAAACAGGAGGCTGGATGCCGGGCCGCTATTTCGCGCGGTGGAAAAAGGACGAACTGGCTCGCGCGTTCCATCGTGCCGATTGGATAGTGCTGTCCATTCGAGTCGTCAGCAATCAGGAGCGTAAGGGGAGATGGATCAATGTGATTGCCAAACGCAAGTAAGGCGTATCCATTATTAGGTCCATCCAAACGTATGGGGATCTCGATGTCTTCAGCAAGCACGGAGTTTTCTTCGCGAGAGCCCAGCTCGTCTTTGCCAGTCCGCGCCCTGTGATTACGGAAGATTTGTCTCATAGCTCAAGCGAACAGTGACATTACTGTTTCGGCTGGGTCGCCAGCGGAGTTCTGACCGTCCGATTTACATTTCGGCATGATGTCGTTCGGATATTTGGAGCTGGCTACTGGCGGAAAGGCAGGCGAATTTATAAGCGGGAGAATCAAGTACATCGACGAACCTCTAGGAAACCTCAGAGTCGTTCCTGACTTTCCTCCCCGGCCAGAGAAACTGGTTTTTCCGGGTGAAGGTATCAAGATGACCATTGTGTTGAGCAAGAGAAGTGTCGAATTCTTCAAAGGTGAGGCGCAGAAGCGTTACACGCAGTACCAACGCATGATCCGGCGGTTGCTCGATTCTTATGCGGACCATCATTCGCGATCTCGAACCCCAGGCTCAGCCCAGACATGTCAAAAACTCCCGCGCGCCGGTTAACTCAAATCTTAAAGAGTGGCCTCTGTTCTGAGCTGACGCGGACATGGGGTTAGTGGCCTCGCAGGACTAGCCATGACCAAGATTGATACCATCATCCGGCAAGCACTAAAAGAATTCACTGCGAAGGTCTTCGCCGATTTGTGGTGGGGGAAAGAACGAGAGGTTGTCAGCCGAGTTGTCTTCGATCACTTGATCAAACAGTGTCGCCTCGGCAGCGTCATTATTGACTCGGCTCAGATTGGCATCGAAGTCAGAACCCCTAACGCTGAGAGTATGGGCGTGAAGCGCGAAGTCTGCAAGGATCTTATGATCTGATCTGAACCTGGGGGTACTTGCTAGAGCAAAACTGTGTATTCTATAGCTATTCTCGAATGGAAGGCCAATCAGCCACGAGTCTACGCCAACGATGTGGCTTGGCTGATTGCGTTGTCTGCAAGCCGCCTGGACTTCACTGGTTACGCCATTTGCCGTGACCGGCAGCGAAAAAAATCCGGTTATCCTGCACGTGAGTTTAGAACGAGAGTGCGTACTCAGAATGGCTCGTGCTTTAAATTTTGTTCCGCTCAGTTCTATGTGGCAAGGAAGAGGCTAACAGCGGCTTGTCCCTGAGGCAGGAAATAAGGCTATGTATCGAGAGCTGTGAATGGGTGAAGGGGGAATGGTTGAGTATCTGGAGATGGAAGGGCGTGTCACTTATCTTGCCAGGCATCTTGTTAGGTCCGTGACGCGACCTTCGTGAGTAAGGTGGATTAGATCTTCATCGCTTTGTTCACTTCGGCGAGGGTCGCCTTCGCGACCTCTGAGGCCCGCGTGCTTCCGGCTTCGACGATAGCGTCGAGCTGAGCCGGATCTTTGGTGAGTTTCCCGCGGGCGTCCCACATCGGCGTCATCTGTTCCACCATCTTATCCGCCACCTGTTTCTTGCAGTCGATGCAGCCGATTGATGCAGTTCTGCAATCTTTGGTGATCTGCTCCTGCACTCCGGTCGGTGAATAGATCTTGTGAAACTCATAGACCGGACAGAGGTCGGGATTGCCGGGATCAGTTCGGCGCACGCGAGCTGGATCGGTCACCATGGTTTTGAGCTTCTGCCGCACGACCGGTTCCGCGTCCGAGAGATTGATCGTGTTGTGATAACTCTTGCTCATTTTCCGACCGTCGATGCCAAGCACTTTGGGGAATTTGGTGAGACGTTCTTTCGGCTCCGGGAAAACCGGAGTTTTGTAAATATCGTTGAAGCGTCGCGCCATCTCGCGTGTGAGTTCGAGGTGGGGCAATTGATCTTTTCCGACCGGCACGAGATCAGGTTTATACAACAGAATATCGGCGGCCTGTAACACAGGATAGCCCAAGAAGCCGTAGGTGCCGAGGTCCTTCTCCTTAATCTCTTCCTGTTTTTCTTTGTACGTCGGATTGCGTTCCAGCCAGGAGACGGGGGTCATCATCGATAGCAACAGATGCAGGATCGCATGCTCGGGAATGCGGGATTGAACAAACACAGTCGAACGGCTAGGGTCGATGCCGGCGGCCAACCAGTCAATCAGCATTTCCCGCACGAACTCACGAACCCGGCTGGTGTCGGCATAGTTGGTCGAGAGCGCGTGCCAGTCGGCGACGAAGAAGTAACAGTCGTACTGGGTTTGGAGCGCTTTCCAGTTCTCTAGCGCGCCTAGATAGTTGCCGAGGTGCATGAGGCCGCTGGGCTGCATGCCGCTGAGTACCCGCTTTCGCAGTGTCGTCATTGTGAAGCTCCGCCGAAGCCGAGTGCGGTTGAGAGAATGGTGCCGGACAGTCCATACGCAAACGTCTTTGTGATTGTATGGATAACTTGTAGTTGCTTATCGAACACGATGAGGCCCATCAGAATCAGCATGCCGTAGGGTTCAAGGCGGGCCAAAGTTATCGCCGGTTTGGCCGGCAGGACACAGGTGAGGATCCGTCCACCGTCGAGCGGTGGAATAGGAATCAGATTAAACAGCGCCAGGAACACATTGATGATGACCGAATAGAATGCCATGGTGGCGATCGGACGCACCACCATCGTAGTGAGCAGGCTCGACGAGGATTCCGTGTCAGCTGTTTCCCGTGCAGATAGAGATGGTTCCATTGTCAGGAGTAGAGCGAGCAACAACGCGCTGGCCAGGGCCAGCAGGAGATTCATGCCCGGTCCTGCCGCGGCCACGAGCGCCATATCCTGGCGTGGACGGTACATGTTGCGGGGATCGACCGGCACCGGTTTCGCCCAGCCTAGCATGAAGCTGCCAGGGAGGAGCAGGCAGATCAATGGGAAAATGATCGTGCCCAGTGGATCGATGTGGGCCAACGGGTTGACGGTGAGCCGGCCTTGGAGTTTGGCCGTGGGGTCGCCGCGCTTGTCGGCCATCCATCCATGTGCGTATTCGTGCAGCACCATGGCGAACAGCAGAGGGAGCCCCATGTAGGAGATCGTATGGAGGATCTGTGCCAGTGAGTTCATGCGTTGCCGCGGTTAATTCAACTGCACGAATTTACCCTGTTTCACCTGCAGAAGAAAGAGCGGCCGATGCAAAATTCCGTCCGGACCGAAGTTGGCCGGTCCGGCGAGAGTCGGCAGATTGCGCTGAGTCGTCAAGAACTTTTTGATCTCCTGACCGGAATGCGCGCCGTTGCGGATGCCTTCGATGACGACATGAGCGGCGTCGTAGCCTTGCATGGTGAAGAGTGAGGGGGTGCTTTGAACGCGGTTATGGTATCGCTGCACAAACTCCTGCACGGCAGGGTTGGGGCTATCCACGAAGAATCCATCGACGAAGGTGGCGCCGTTGACTGTCCGGTCGGTGGTGCGAGCAAAATCTTGTGTGTTCCAGCTGTTTGAGCCGAGGAGTGGAACCCGCATGTCATGATAGGAGAGTTGCGCCGCGAGTAGCCCGATATCGCTGGAGCGGCTGGGAATGAAGATCGCATCAAACCCTGGTGTGTAGAGCATCCGTTTGTTGTTTCGATTGTGGCGATCGATGGGTTTCTTGGTTGCCCGCGATGGATCGACCTGCACGGCCAGGCCGTATTTCTTTAGGTCTTCGGCTTTCAGCCGTGAAATCGGCGAACTAAAATCTGTGTCACCTTCCTTAAAGGATTCGATGGCGATGATTTCTCCGTTCTGCTGCCGGACCTCTTGTGCGAAAAGGCGCGCGAGTTCCTGCCCGTAGATAGTGTCAGGATGGAGAATGCAAAACCGTCGATACCCCTGATCCTTGACGGCATAGGCCGCAATGCGCTCGGCCTGCAAGCCGTAGGTGAGCGATGTGCTGAACAGATAGCTGCCCAGGCGGCGGACATTGGGAAGTGTCGCAGCGGGGGTGATGAGCGGCACTCTGGTTCGCTGCGCCATTTCCGCCATAACGGGGAGATGTTGGGACAGCATGGGGCCGATGACTACGAGCAGGCGATCGTCGCTGAGCAGTGACGACAGAGCGTCCAAGAACCCTGGACGATCGGCATCATGATCTTTGACGATCAGACCGATAGGCGGCGTGTGGGGCTGTTCGCGTGCGTGTTCCAGCGCGAGTTGGATGCCCTCCAGGACATCGTTGGCGAACGGGGCAAGGCGTCCTGAGAGTGGGAGAACCGCCGCGATGAAATATTGATTCGCTTTGAGTTTGGTGCTGAGCAGGTTCAGGGACTCGGTGATTCGTTGACTCTGGGGATGGGTCGGAAAGGCGGTGAGAAAACGACGGGCTTCCTGCTCTGCCAAGTGGTCGTCGCCGCGCACGATATAATGGTCGATTAGGCCGATGGAGGCGAGATCGCCTGGATAGGCGCGTGGGAAGGCTTCCCGTACCCGGATCAATCCTTTGCGGTCGAGCTTGTCCGCGATCATCTCACGGACTTGCGCGCGCGCGTCCACTGTCTCGACTTCCACGGTGCCTTGCATGCCTTCGAGTAATATGCGGATGGCCCGGACAAAATCTTTCTTTTGTGCCAAGACGTCTGCCATCAGAGTTAATGCTTCATGTCTAGTGTTGCCATCCTGAGTTCCGGTGCGCACTTGCGCCAAGAGCGGTAGGGCCAAGTCAGGGTTGCCCATGGCGGCATGGGCGCGGGCCTGTAGGAGTTTGCCCTGCTCGAGCAAGTCCGACTCAGGAAATTCAGATTGGAGTTGGTTCAAGTATTTGATGGATTCGTGGTAGTCCTTCATGTGGTAGAGCGCGGCACTGAGGAGTAAATACGTATCGTCTAGATATTCCGGGTGCGGCGGCGTTGTCAGATAGTGTCGTAACGCGGTTGCGGCGGGCTCGGGGTCGCCATTTTCGATGAGTTGTTTTGCCTGAGGCAAGATCGGTGGTGTGGAAGGAGGAGGTATAGGCGCGTTCGCCGCGGCACCTAGCTGTGGGAAGATGAGCCAGAGGCCGAGCAACAGCGTCAGCCACATCGAGCCGATCATCCAATGTGACTCAGTAAGCCTGTGATGGAATGTGTGTCTGTAGGGGAGCATGGCAGTAGATTAGCCGTCACTCGGTTGACTAGTATCGGAAAGGGTGCAAGGTGTCAAGGAGAACCACGGTGTGTTCGTTGTCTTCGGATACAGAGTCGGCTATAGTTTCTTCCGCATCGCCGCGTCGAGTGGGCAATGACCCAGCGATGGTGGCGTGAATCTCAGAAACTATGTATGGCTGATGAAGCAGCACTTCTCTTGGATCCGCTCGTTGAACGATATCTGCGTGAGCTGCGAATCGAGAACGGACTCGCGATCAACACCATCGAATCTTATCGGCGAGATCTTGCAAAATTCCAACGGCACTTGGCGCGGCATCGTTTCCGGATGAGCGACGCGGTCGGCTCGCCGCTCGTGGTGGCGTTCCTCGGGTCCTTGCGAACACAACCGCTCGCGCCAGCGTCGATTGCCCGTGTGCTGTCGGCTTTGCGCGGTTGGTTTCGTTTTCTGGTCCGGGAACGGCTCGTGGAGACGAGTCCTCTCCGGGAGGTGATCGCGTCGCATCGAGCGGTTCGCCTGCCGAAAACATTGACGATGTCGGAGGTCACGCAGTTATTGGATCTTCCTGCCGGTTCTATGATCGAGGGCCGCCGAGACCAGGCCATGTTGGAATTGATGTACGCCTCGGGTCTTCGTGTATCGGAGCTCGTGGGTCTCGCGGTGTCTCAGATCGACCTCAATGCGGGTTACTTACGCGTGCTGGGGAAAGGCGCCAAGGAGCGGGTTGTCCCGATGGGGCAGCAGGCAAGGGATCTGCTCGCCGAGTATCTTGCGCAGGTGCGGCCGGTCTTGCTTAACGGACGCCTGTCACGGGCGCTGTTTGTATCGCGCCGCGCTCAGGCGTTGACCAGACAGGCTTGTTGGAAACTCTTGCGATTGCGGGCACGGCGCGCGGGGATTACCAAGGCAATTTCTCCGCACATGCTGCGACATTCATTCGCCACACATTTGTTAGAGGGGGGAGCCGATTTGCGGGCAGTGCAGACCATGCTCGGTCATTCTGATATCGCAACGACTCAAATTTATACGCATGTGGAGCGGAGCCGCCTCAAACAGGTGCATCGGCGATATTTTCCGCGCTAGACCAGCCGGAGATGATTTCGCTCGTGAATCGCGACATCTGTCGTCTCACGGTAGGCGGTTCAGACCAGTCACCGACGGCCTGTAAGGGGCTATGGGAATTGATTGACAAGGCCCGATGGACTTGTTACTCTCCGCTTGGGTTACCAAGAAAATCGGGCGGATAGCTCAGTTGGGAGAGCGCTGCCCTTACAAGGCAGAGGTCACAGGTTCGATCCCTGTTCCGCCTACCAGGCGGTCTTTGTAGGTAGGATCTAGGGATACGATCCGGTTGGAGACGCAACAAGCGACAATAGAGTTTGGGACATGACTGACGACCAGATGTAGTCTGTGTAGCCTTGTCGTTCCGATCTTCCACCAGCCAAAAGGATTCATGGGGCCGTCGTTCAGCCTGGTTTAGGACGCCAGATTGTCAATCTGGAGGTCGCGGGTTCAAATCCCGTCGGCCCCGCCATATTTCAATGCCCGCGCCGCAAGGCTTCCTCTGTGTCCTCACACGGTCGCGAGGCTGCGCCCCCTTCGGGGGGCGCAGCCATCAGGGGAGTAGTCGTTTCCATTCTATTCTTCCTGAGAAACCCTGTATTGCTCTGACCAGAGACAAACAAATCGCATTCCGTCGAACCCCTCAGCTTCGCAAGAGTCTGACACACTCCAATGCAGTTACGTGGTACGAAATAGAAAGAAGAGAGTAGGAGACTCCTATGTTTCAATCTGGTCCAATAGGACTTCTTGTTTCGCTCGGTCTTGTGGCCAAGGTGGTTTTGGCGCTGCTGCTGGGATTCTCCGTCATGTCCTGGGCCGTCATCCTCTATAAGTGGATGGTGTTTCGAGCAGCGGATGCGGAGGACCGCCGGTTCATGGCTGTGTTGTCCAAGGCCAAGGATCTCGATGATGTGCCTCGTCAAAGTCAACGGACCGCTGCGGGGCCCTGTGCCTACGTCTTCTATGGCGTGACTGAGCATCTGAATCGGCGCGGAGGAGAGGCGCGGGATGCTCTTGACGGCGAAGGCATGGCCACGATCGATCGGCATGTTATCGAGCGGACCGCCACGCATCTTGCGCAAGGTCAAATTGCCAAGCTGGAGTCGTTCCTGCCGTTTCTGGCCACGACCGGAAATATCAGTCCCTTTGTGGGCCTGCTTGGGACCGTGATGGGGATCATCGATTCGTTCCGGGAAATCGGCACGCAAGGCACGGCCAGTATCGCTGCCGTGGCCCCCGGGGTCTCGGAAGCGTTGATCGCGACGGCTGCCGGATTGTTCGCGGCAATTCCCGCCGTCATTGCGTACAACTATTTCTTGACGCGCATTCGGCGTACGGCCTTTCGCATGGATTCCGTAGTGGTTCAGCTGGATGCGCTCTTTGCCGCCAAGGGGAAATCGATCTCCGCGCCCGTTGAAGTGGCGATGGGAGCAAAACGATGATTCTCGAAAGCCGGCAGCAGCGATTTCTGGCCGAGATCAATGTCATCCCGCTCGTTGATGTCGTGTTGGTGCTGCTGGTGATCTTCATGGTCACAGCCCCGATGCTCTATCGCGGCATGGATATCAAGTTGCCGACCTCCGCTTCCAATACGATCAAACCGGAGATTCGGGTTGTGCTCACGATCGAAAAAGATCAGCGACTTTACCTCGACAAGGATCAGGTGAGTCTCGCGCAACTGGAGCGCAAGCTGCGCCTCCTGAAGGAAGAGAAGCAGGACATCTCTCTCTATTTGCGGGCCGATCAGAATGTGCCCTATGGCGTGGTCGTCCAAGTGATGGATGGAGTGAAAAAGGCCGGCATTGAAAAACTGGGGATGGTCACCGATCCAGTCGGGCCTGAACGCCTGACCGACGCTGTGCCGCCAGCTCACAGAAAATAGGGGGCAGGCGCATTCATGGCACAGGCCTCTGCATCGGCCAGTTTCTGGTTGGATGGCGAACGGCAGAAGAATCTCACCAGCCGTTTCTGGCACGCCTTGGCGATTTCAGTCGCGGTCCATCTAAGCATGCTGGTCGTGGTCGCATGGATTCGGCTGCCCAAGCACGGTGAACGGCCCTTGGCCTCTATTGAGATTTCTCTTGCGGCCGAGCCTGCTCAACCGGAACGAGTGGTCGTTCCTCCAGCGGCAGCTCCGCCCGTTCCCGAGCCGCCGAAGTCGGTGAAAGCATCGGTCAAGGATGTCATGAAGGATGTGGTGCTGCCACCTGCTGCGCCGGCGTTTGGAGACTTCAGCCCAGCGGAGAAACCCAAGAAGACTCAATTCAAGCTTCCTGACGTTCCGGTTGCGTCTGAGACGACGCCACCGCTCGCGCAGGCTCCGAAGTCGAAGCCGCAGCCATCGCTGACGGAAGACTTGCACAAGGAGTTAGACGAGGAGTTCAAGAAGATCAAGAAGGCCGAACTGCCGAAGGCCGCTCCGGTTGAATCATCGCCCAAACCGGTGCCTCGTATCGAGACAAAGGCACCGAGTGTTAAGGCCGTTGACACGATGCTGAAAGTTCCAGGGATGGCGCCGGGGTTGAATGCCTACCTGGGACGCGTACGGCAGCGGATCAGCAGCTATTGGAACGCACCGCCGGTGAATGTGACCACTCAAGCATACGTGGTCATCGTGCAATTCAGACTTCACCGCAATGGGACGGTGACCGGTATCATGATCGAACAGTCCTCCGGCAATGAATACTATGATCTGGCGGGAAAACGGGCTGTGCTCAACGCAGCACCCTTGCCCCCGTTTCCGGTGGAGTTGACCGAACCCTATTTCGACGCACACTTCACCTTTACCGTCGGCGATTCACAGGGGTAAACCATGGCGCTTCGAGCCGGTGTCATTATCGGTCTGTGTCTCTCAGCGGGGTTGATCTGGATCATTGAGTCGGGTGCGGCCGACGTGTTTCTGGAAGCCACGCGGCCGGATTTTCAGAAAATTCCTTTGGGCGTGGCCGAGATCAAGAACATCGGCGGGACCGAGTCGCCGGAAGGGCGTATCAGACTTGGAAACCGAATCGAAGAAGTGCTCAAGGCGGATGTACGTCGATCCCTTGTATTTTCTCTCGTCGATCTATCCAGCATGGGTCTGAGGCTAGATCACCTCGGCACGGATCCGGATCCGTCGTTTAAACAGGCGGGGGAGCATGGCGTCTCCGTCATTGTCTGGGGCAAGGCCGGCATGAAAAGCGAGAACAAGGATGCCGACGTGAATATGGAGGGGTATGTCTACGACGCAGGCAGCGATAAGATGGTTGGTGGGAAACGGTATGCCGGATCTCCTTCCGTTGTGCGGCTGATGGCACATCGATTTGCCGATGAGTTGGTGTTTCGCTATACGGGGGAGCCGGGCATTGCGAGGACGAAAATTGCTTACGTGTCGGAAGTAGGGCCGGCTCGTGAGGTGTTTGTCATGGATTACGACGGGCATGATCCACGTCAGGTGACGACCGACGGATTCTTAAATCTCATGCCCCGGTGGTCTCCGGATCGGCGGTTCTTAGTGTTTACGGCATATCGCAACCGAAATGCGCAAGACATCGATATGATCGAAGTGGCGACCGGAAAACGATCGACGCTGGTGTCTTTGGGCGGATTGAACATTACGCCAGCCTTATCTCCCGACGGAAATTTTCTCGTGTTTTCCTCCAGTCAAGAAGGGAATTCGGAACTCTACCGCATGGACACGCGCACGAAGAATCTCCAGCGGTTGACCGTCAATGCCGCGGGCGATTTGTCTCCCTCCTGGTCTCCGTCTGGCCGCGAAATTGCCTTTACCTCGGACAGGAGTGGCGGTCCACAGATCTTTCTCATGAGCGTGGACGGTTCAAACGTGCGTCGACTGACCTTCGAGGGGAGCTATAATGCTGCGCCAGCCTGGTCGCCTCGCGGTAATTGGATCGCCTATGTGTGCCGTGGCCCGAAGAAGGAGTACAAGCTGTGTTTGATTACTCCGGACGGTCAGCAGCGTGTGCAGCTGACGGTGGGGCAAGGGGTTGACGATTCCCCGTCGTGGTCACCCGATGGCCGGCATCTGGTGTTCAGTTCCACGGTCGGAGGAAAGAGCCAGATCTACATGATCAATGCCGACGGAAAAGATCTGGAGCAAATTACGTTTACCGGAACTCACAACAGCGCTCCGACCTGGTCGCCGGCGTCATAAAATATTCGGCGTAAGGGGCTTGCACCAGGATGGTCTCCTCTGTATGAAAGAGGAGACATTTTCTGCAATTGCTAGTCTACATCCACGAGAAGGTAGTTGAGTCCATGAGATAGCTACAATCGACAATCAGTGTGTCATTGATCATGGGAGCATTCATGGTGAGCTTGTTCGGATGCACTTCGAAATCAGGACAGTCCAGCGGAGATACGCAGGCTTCTCAGCCCCGGGCCAAGAGCGTGGCCAGCCAGGAACTCCTGGACACCTCATTTTCTGGGCGAGACGCTTCTGGAGGGGGATTGCGTGGATTGGATAAGAATCCGTCCGAAGAACGGCTTGGGGGCCGGGGCTCGCTGATGACCAGGGCCGATCTCCGCGGCACCGGCCACCAGATGGAAGGCATCTGCGCAGAGCAGGCGACGGCGGCGGGACGGAGGGACGTCTTTTTCGTCTATGACAGCTTTGCGATTACAGAAGATGTGCGGATAGCGCTTGTTCACAACGCCAAGTGGATCAAGGCCAATCCGAGGGTCCAATTGAAAATTGAGGGGCACTGCGATGATCGAGGCACTTCGGCAGGCAATTTGGTATTAGGCGAGAAACGGGTCAAGGCCGCCAGAAACTATCTCGTCGAACTTGGTGCGGCTCCCAACCATCTGTCGATCGTGTCCTATGGCAAGGAGCGGTCGGCCTGTGAGGAGCACACGGAGTCTTGCTATGCCCAGAATCGTCGCGGACATATGCTCCTCAAGACGGGGAAATAACCGACAGGGATATCGTCGTTTGCACAAGGGCTTTGGGCTGCTGCAGGGCCGCGGGCATTGGAACAGCCGACCGCGTGCTATGGTTGTGTCGGACAAGAGGTGGAAGTTCATCCATTTGCTAGCGGGTAGCCACCGCTCCAGCCCCCTGTCACTTAGGGATCAAGGAATGAGGCTGTGCCGGCATATCATTATGAGGAGCGCTGAGGCCATGATTATCATTGTCTTTTTCGTCTTTCTGACCGGGTGTGTCGCCCGACAAGCCGACCTGCTCGAAACCGAAAAAGCTCTGCAGCAGCGGATTAAACAGCAGGATTATCAGTTGTCTCAGACTCGCGCCAGGCAAAGCCAGGAGATTTCCACGCTACGGGATCAGGATTTGCCTTACCTGCGGGGAGAACTGGAGCGAGCCTTGTATCAGACACAGAATATTCAGGCCACACAGGAGGATCTCAAACACCGGCTGACGCATCTGGAACAGTTGGCCGCGAAGATGGATACCGACAATACCACACGACATGCCGGGGTCCAGAAAAGTATCGAAAATCAAGAGGCAAAATTCGCGTCCAAGCTCGAAGAGTTTTCAAAATCAATGGATCATGCTGTGGAAACTCTCAAGAGAGATATCGTGAATGTTGTGCAGCGGACCAACGACACATTAAGCAAGCGGGTGGATGCCAAGCTGGAAACCCAGTACAAAGAGTTGAGCGAAACGCAGCACCACGGGGAGCAAGTATCCGAAAAATTTTCCCAATTCAACCAGGCGCTGACAGGATTCCGCGAGGCGCTGGTTGAACTCAACGGGCGAGTGGAGCAGCAAGAACAGATCACTCAGAAGGTCACAGCGCTCGCGAAAACCTCTGGGGCCATGAAGCCACAGGCTACCTCGCGATTTGAGGAACAAGATCGCCGGATCGAGTCGCTCGTCAAATCCGTGGAGCAGGCTGGTTCCAAGTCGGGCCGACAGCAGGCGACTAAATCCTTACAACGGCCTGCCGCGCCGGCGATACAAGGCGGCATGGAGACGGGGGCCGCAGCGGTCACGAGTGTTGCGCCCCAAGAATCGCCTGAGACAGAATTTGCCCTGAACGGAGCTGAGTCGGCTGACCGGGTTAAGTATGAGCAGGTGCTGACGGTCTTTCGTGGCGGAGATTTGGAAGGCGCTCGGCAAGGGTTCGCCGCATTTCTCTTAGAATATCCCAATTCCGATTTGGCGCCCAACGCCCGGTATTGGCAGGGAGAGGTCTATTACGGCAAGAAGGACTTTCAGAAGGCGATTGATGCCTATGGCCGGGTGGAGACCGACTATCCTCGAAGCGAGAAGGTCCCAGCCGCGCTGTTGAAGAAAGGGTATGCGTACTTGGCGTTGAAAGATGTCAAACGGGCATCATTCACATTCAAGCAAGTTCTGACGTTATATCCGAAGAGCCCGGAGGCGAGAAAAGCCTCGAGCAAACTTGCTCAGCTCAAGGAGGTCCGATAGGCCGCATGGAAAATCAGAGCGTGCCTGTCTTAGTTGTCGGTGGAATGGTGCTGGCGGTATCGATGTTAGCCGGATGCGCCAAACACGCGGATTTCATCGAGGTACGTGATAAGCTGGCCACGATCTCACGTTCGCAAGAGCGGGACCAGCAACGGGTGGATGCCGCCCTGCAGCGGTTGGAGTCGGTGGAGCGGACCAAGGATAGGGAGTCAGGTAAGCCGCGCGTGGACGATATCTCCGCACGACTTCAACGAATCGAGAACCGGCTGGCTAAGCTGGAAGAAACGGCGGGTCAGCCTTCGGTGAAGTCTGACTCGATGTCCTCCAATCTTCGGCTTCCCAAGCCGATCAGCCCGATAGGGCCCGTTACAACTGCCCCAGGCATTACCCCGACGTCCGCCTTTAATCTGGCATATAACGATTATCTCAACGGCAAGTATGAACTGGCTGTGGCGGGATTTCAGCACTTTGTGAAGGATTTCCCTAGCACATCGCTGACACCGAACGCGCAATACTGGCTGGGGGAATCGTATTACAATATGAATGACTACGGCCGTGCGATTGAGATATTCGATTTACTGCTGGCGGAATATCCCGGAAGTGAAAAAGTACCTGCTGCGCTGTATAAATTGGGGTTGGCCACGGCCGAGACCGGCGATCTGATCAAATCAAAGCGAAGCTTGAAACGCGTGCTGGAAGAGTTTCCGACCTCCGACGAATCCAAACTGGCGAAAAACAAGCTGGCTGAAATCCGATGATTGTGCCCTACCGCCCCTCGCACTACACCTTCCGGCTTTCCCTTCATTGAAACGAGAAAAGTTCTGGCGTATGGTTCGCGAAAATGCACATGCGCTGGGCCGCTTAGCAGCACCGTATATGGACGAGAACTATGGACACGCTACTCGCTGACGGCAAAGGTGTTCTTGCCGACGTATGCGGTAAGGCGCAGTTGAGCTACGATGTCATAGCGCAGTTTCCATCGCTTAGTGACCTTGAGCCCAACGCTGAATTGCTCCATCCACAGATGGGAACGCTTGCGGCGGCGATCTGCGAAGCAGCTCTAGCCGGCGACACCAGTCTACCGTTGCAAATCTGCAACTTCATTAGCGAGGTGATTCGTAAGCCGAACGCCATCTCAGATATTGAGCACGCTGTTGCGATCTCATTCAGTGAGGCATACGCGCTGCCGAGCATGGCAACAGGTAAGACTGTTCTCAAGCTCATGCCCGCGAATGTTCGGCGCGTACTACTTGAGCAGGAGAAGTGGGGTAGTGTGCAATGATTGAGCGAGGGCCATATGATAACCGGTTGCAGCTGACGGCTTCACAAGAAACGTTGTCCCCACTGGTTGGTTACGAACTGTCACGAATCATGTGGGGGAGTCCGTGCTGACGGCTGGCGGCAGTGGAAAGATCCATATCTTGCCGGACGACCTTGTTAGCCGCATCGCCGCCGGCGAGGTGGTCGAACGTCCGTCCGCAGTGGTCAAAGAGCTCGTGGAAAATAGCCTCGATGCTGGTGCTCGCTCCATCACCGTCGAGGTCAAGGACGGCGGGTTGGCGGTAATTCGTGTCACGGACGATGGCGAAGGGATGTCCCGTGAAGACGCGCCGCGCGCGTTCGACCGACATGCCACAAGCAAACTACGGTCCGATCAGGACCTCTGGTCCATTTGCACCATGGGGTTTCGCGGCGAAGCCTTGCCGAGCATCGCGTCCGTGTCCTGTGTACGTGTTGCAACGGCGGTGCGGTCCGCCGAGACCGGCATCGAGTTCCGGGTGGAGAGGGGAAAGATCGGACAGATTGTCGAAGCACCTCCAATTGTGGGGACCAGCATCGAAGTGGCGGATTTGTTTTATAACCAGCCAGCCCGGAAGAAATTTCTGAAGTCGATTCCCACGGAACTGTCTCATATCAGCCGTGTCATCCAGCAAGCCGCGCTCGCCTGGCCGTCCGTACATTTCCGATTGATCCATAATAGAACGGAGATGGTTAATTATCCCGCCGTGCAGGCGACGCAAGATCGAGTCGGCCAAGTCTATCGGCGTCAGTTTCTCGATCAATGCCGTGCGGTCCAGGCAGAGCTTTCTGTAGCCAGGATCAGTGGGTATGCTATCGATCCTGTGCAGGCAAAATCATCGCGGATGCCACAGGAGTTGTTTCTGAACCGGCGCCCGGTTCGGAACGCCGCGGTGCTTCACGCGGTAACAGAGGGATACGGGGCGTCTCTTGCCAAGGGATGCTATCCGACGTTCGTGCTGTTTCTGGACGTCGACCCCGATCGTGTCGATGTAAACGTGCATCCCACTAAGCGGGAGGTCCGGTTCGCGGAGCCCGACATGATTCATCAGTTAGTGCGGCGTGCGGTTCGCCAGGCTATGGAGACATCGAAGTTGTTTACCGGCGTCTCCGGACAATTGACCACGAGTGAGGGGGCATTAAGTAGATCCGTGTGGACTCCGGCTTCGGGTGTGTCCATCCGACAGACTCGATTGGGAGAATCAGGTGCCATCGACGTGCCGTCAGTGGTTCAGACGGGTACAGGGGCTGATGTGTTGTCTGGCTCTGCGGCGCAGCTGGCCTTTGTAAGCGAAACCGCAGAGCCGTATGGCCACATCCCTGCGGCAGAGGTCGTGGCGTTGGGGCAGCTCAACCGGACGTTTCTGATCGTGCAGATTGGGGGAGATCTGACCGTTATCGACCAACACACCGCGCATGAGCGGGTGCTTTTTGAACGGTTGTACCGCGCCTGGACTGCTCAGGGTATTCAGTCTCAGTCGTTGCTGCTTCCTGAGACGGTCGAACTGTCGTCCCCCCATGCAGCTTTGCTCCTCCGCCATCAAGGCGAGCTGGAACAACTGGGGTTGGAGCTTGAGCCTTTTGGAGCATCAGCGGTGTTGGTTCGATCGATCCCAACGGGCCTCGGAAAGATCAACCCGGCCTCGTTTTTGGAAGATCTGCTGGACGACCTGAATCAATGGGATCATGCCTCGACGATCGAGATGAAAGTCCGGCCGGTACTGGCGTCGTTGGCCTGTCACGGAGCGGTCAGAGCCGGCCGTTCGATGGAGCTGCCAGAGGTCAAGGCGTTAGTGGAGGACTGGCGGGCCGAGGGAGAGATGACCACCTGTCCCCATGGCCGGCGCACGGTGTTTCGGCTCAGTACTGACGAGTTGGAGAAAATGTTCGGGCGAGCTGGGTGGTAGAGGAGTGTTTGAAGAGTGTGAGGAGCGGTATCGTAGGTGATGTTCAGCCTATCTGAAGTTCAATGTCAACGTCGGCCGCTGGTGGTGATACTCGGCCCTACTGCAGTGGGGAAGAGCCGTGTGGCCGTGCAGGTGGCAAAACATTTCGGTACCGAGGTGCTGACGGCGGACTCGCGGCAAGTGTATCGCGGCATGAATCTGGGGACAGACAAGCCATCTGCCGATGACCGCCAGGGGGTGCCGCACTGCTTGATCGACTTAGCCAATCCCAATGAGGCGTTCAACGCCGGCTCGTATCGGCGGGCGGCGCTAGTGGAAATCGAACGGCTGTATACGGCAACGCAATTGCCCCTGGTAGTTGGTGGGACAGGATTGTATATCCGTGCGCTGGTGCATGGGCTCTGTCCGGCTCCCCAGGCTGATCCGAGCCTGAGAGCAGAACTCCAGAAACTCAGCGAAGAACAGGGACGCGATCGCCTGTATGCAGAACTGGTAAAGGCCGATCCAGATGCGGCAGCGCGCGTGCATCCCAATGACGAATCCAAGATCATCAGGGCTTTGGAGGTGCAGAGACTGACAGGCGTGCCGATCTCGGCGGCACATCGGCAACACGGGTTTCACGAGGCACCGTTTACCGCGCTGTTGATCGGACTTCAGCGATCTACGGAAGCGCTGTATCGGAGGATCGAGGAACGAATTGATTGGCAGTTGGCTCACGGAATGGTAAAGGAGACGCAGGCGCTGCTCGATCGCGGGTATGACAGGCAGCTGGGGGCGATGAAGGGGTTGGGGTATCGGCATGTGGCAGCCCACATGGCCGGCGAATGCGACGAGATGGAAATGGTTCGCCTGTTCAAACGTGACACCAGACGATTCGCCAAGCGGCAAATGACCTGGTTTCGCAAGGAGCCGGGGATTCATTGGATGTCGATCGAACAGGATGAGATGCCTGAGCAGACAACTCGGCGTGTGGTGTCCTACGTTGAGCAATTCTTGTGCAACTTGGAGTCCGGTGCGCGGTCGATGGCGATGTAGCCATCTGGGATGGGAGAAGAATCAGCATGAAAGGCAAGCGGACGGAGCAGCACTCGATCGGGGTAATCGGCGGCAGCGGGCTGTACGACATTGAAGGGCTGAAGTCGGTACGCCGAGTGCAGGTGCGCACGCCGTTTGGCTCGCCGTCTGATGCGATCACGGTTGGAACGCTTGCAGGTGTCAAGGTTGCGTTCCTCTCGCGACATGGGCGCGGACACAAGCTGAATCCGAGCGAGATCAACTATCGGGCCAACATCTATGCGCTGAAATCGTTGGGGGTCACTCGTGTGATCTCGGTGAGTGCAGTGGGAAGCATGAAGGAGTCGATTAGCCCCGGCCATGTGGTGATGCCCGATCAGTTTATTGATCTGACCAAGCGACGTTCGTCCACATTTTTTGAGGGTGGGATGGTGGCGCACGTCGCGTTCGGCGAACCGATCTGTAGCCATTTGGCACAAGCCGTGGTTGCAGCGGGTAAGCAAGCGGGGGCCACGCTTCATCGGGGTGGCACATACCTGTGCATGGAAGGCCCGCAATTCTCAACAAAAGCGGAGTCGAGGCTCTACCGACAGTGGGGCGTGGATGTGATCGGGATGACCAACATGCCTGAAGCGAAACTGGCGCGCGAAGCGGAACTCTGCTATGCCACGCTGGCGTTGGTGACGGACTATGATTGCTGGCATGAGACGGAAGAAGCCGTGACGGTCGAGGTAATTCTTGACACACTGCATCAAAACGTGGTGTTGGCTAAGCGGATCGTGCAGACCGTGATGCCGTCCCTAGCAGCCTCTCGTGCTTGTGCCTGTGGGCAGGCATTGGACCATGCAATCGTGACCGATCGGCGGAGCGTGCCAGCTGCTGCAACAAAGAAGCTAGGGTTGCTGATACGCCGGGTCTTCGCGCGCAAGAAAGGAACGAAGTGAGCCATGGGAAAACTGTTGGTGGTCGGATCTGTCGCGCTTGATACGGTGAAAACCCCCTTCGGCGAGGGCACGGACATTCTAGGCGGATCGGCGACCTATTTCTCCACAGCTGCCAGCTTTTTTACCTCGGTCGCACTCATTGCGGTGGTTGGAGAGGATTTCCCTCAACAGCATATTACATTTCTCAAGAGCCGAGGGATTGATCTCGCCGGTCTAGAGCGGCGTCCCGGGGCCACCTTTCGTTGGAAGGGCGAATACACGCATCAGTTGAACGAAGCGCATACACTGGATACCCAGCTCAACGTGTTCGAAACATTTCGTCCTCAGATTCCTGATGCCTATCGGGAACCGGATATATTGTTCCTGGGCAATATTCATCCTGAACTGCAACTCGATGTACTGCAGAAAGTGACACGCCCGTCCCTCGTGGCCTGCGATACGATGAATTTCTGGATCAATGGCCAGCGCGAGGCTCTCTGGAAAGTGTTAGAGAAGGTCGATGTGCTGATCATCAACGACGGCGAGGCGCGGGCGCTGGGACAGGATTCAAATCTGGTCAAGGTGGCAAAACTCGTGTTGTCGCGTGGACCCAAACATCTCATCATCAAGCGCGGCGAGTACGGCGTCCTGATGTTCAACGAAAACCAGGTGTTCGGCGCGCCGGCGTTTCCGCTGAATGGCGTGCGCGATCCGACGGGGGCCGGCGACACTTTTGCCGGCGGGTTTTTGGGATATCTGGCGGCCACGAGCAATCGCTCACCGGAGGTGATGAAGCAGGCGATTATCTTCGGGAGCGTCATGGCGTCGTTTACTGTAGAATCCTTTAGCCTGGACCGATTGCGCATCCTGGATTACAAGGAAGTGAAGGATCGTTTCCGAGAGTTCAGGCGGTTGACGCAATTCGAGGATATTCAGTGAGCCACATCGCGCGGACAAAAGAGCCCAGCGGGTGGATATGCGTGCAGCAGGCTTGCGCTGGACCCTGGTTTCCGTTGGGACTGGCGGCGCTGCTCGGAGGCTATGTGTTTGCGAATGAGGAGGCGGTCAAAAAATCCCAAGGCTATTATCAGGAAGGGTTGGCGAGTCTGGTGCAGGATCGCCCAAAAGCCTTCGTGGCGTTTCAGAGATCCGTGCAGGTAAATCCCAACAACAAAGAGTCGCGGTATGCGTTGGGGCATGTATATGTCTTGCAGAGGAAGCTGGCCAAGGCTGAGGGTGAATTTCGTGCAGCGCTCAGTATCGACGAGGACTATTCCGAAGCCCACACCTGATCTTGACAAGTGCTGGCCAACCAGAGTCGCTGAGATGAGGCCATTGGTTATTATCGGCAGGCCTTGAGCAATCCGCTCTATGCGACGCCGGATCTCGCGAGATTTCACTTGGGCCGTGCACTGGCGCACAAGGGCGATTTCAAGGGTTGATGGAAGCGTTCGAGGATGTCATGATCATCAATCTCCCGAGTATCCCGCCTGCCATGACGAATCTGGAGTTGGGGCGGGTGTACTACAAGTTGGATTACATGGACTGGGCCTGAGAGGCCTTGAACAAAGTGACGGTAGTGGATAAAGGCGGGGAATAGGCAGCGGTCGCCACGGAATTGTTGGCTCGGTTGAAGTAGTGGAGGCGCTATGGAATCGGTTGGAGAATTTTTCAGGCAGGTCAGGGAAACCAAGAAACTGACAGTCGAGGAGGTTTCGTCCAAAACCCGTATCCGGCTGGATTTCATCAACGCGCTAGAAGATGAGAACTTTGCGAAGTTGCCTGATCAAGTGTTTGCCAGGGGATTCGTGCGGTCGTATGCCCGCTCGCTTGGGCTGGATGAAGAAGACGTCATCCAACGGTTTGCCCAATCGTCGAGGTCCTTCTATGAAAAACAAGACGAACAGGAGCGGCTCAGGGCTCGTCAGACTGAGGAGAATCGAAAGCACGAGTCCAATCGAAAAACGGTAATGGTTGCGGTTGGAATCGCTGTGCTCACGCTGGTGTTTTTGTTGAGCCGGGAACAACCATCGGTGGTCAAGCAAAGCAGCAGCGAGACGGCCTCGGTGAAGGATAGCACGCAAGCCGCTACGGAGACGCCGAGTCCCACTTTACGCCAGGATCTGGATCCCGTCATTGATATGCTGAAACCAGCTGAGGGGGCGGCTGTGTTGGCACCAGTCATGGAGACGCACCTGCCTAAGCTTCCCACGCCACCACCCGTTGCATCCAAGCCCGTCTCTGCCTCTGAACCGATCTCGAGGGTGTCTCCTGGAGGGGATGGACCGTTGGGAGGGATATCTCGCGAAGGGGAATTGTCAGGAGCGGACGGCCAGCTGGTGTTGGATTTGGAGGCAACCGAATTGAGTTGGGTTGTCGTCCAAATCGACAACGGCCGCCCGCAAGAAGCGCTGTTGCGGCCTGGCGAAAAAGCGCGGTGGAAAGGGCAGGATCAATTTATCCTGACCCTGGGCAATGCGGGTGGGGTCAAAGCAGAATTGAATGGAAAATCGCATAAGCCCTTCGGCCCCAGTGGAACAGTTGTACGAGATATCGTGTTGAAGCGGTAAACCATCTTCTTGCGTCTCGGTGCTCTTCCTGCGCCATCTCTTTCAAGCTCCAGATCATTCCCAGTACAGCAGGTGCGTATCACTATCGTATGTAGCCTCGTGAGAAATGGGGCGTGCCGGCGCTGATGAGAGGCAAAAGTGTCACGAAAGCGAAGATGCCTGAGACAGGGAGGGCTGAGGTATCTCTAAAAGCTTAAATTATGAGGGGCGTATTCTTTTCAAAATTGGTATGAGACTTGAATGTCTTCGACTTGGAAGAACAGGAAATAGATAAAGGAGGTGAGACGGTTTCTTGACAGGAATTCAGAGGCGTTGATATAGTTCGTATGTTTTACTGGCCGCGTATCGGTTTTGTTGAGACGCTGGGGCCTTAATTGAGTGCATGGGGAGTGGGTTCAACACAAAGGAGGACGTGTGATGGGGTATCTGTCCAAGTTTTTGGGAGTCAGTGCAGCGGTGCTGTTGTTGTCGGCTTCAGTGGTCGGCGCGGAAGAAAAAGATCCTTTGAAGACCCGCGTGCCCGCGGATCAGCTCGCGGATGCAAAAGCCATGAAGAATCCGCAAGCCTCCACGCCGGAGAGCATCGCCAAGGGTAAAGCCCTCTACGAGGGGAAGGGGACGTGTTTCAATTGCCATGGAAAGAACGGCGACGGACAGGGCGAAGCGGGCAAGATCCTGAATCCGAGTCCTCGCGATTTCACCAACTGCAAGTTCCATAAGAAGCGGAAAGACGGCGAGCTCTTGTGGATCATCAAGAACGGCAGCGCGGGCACCGGCATGGTTTCGTTGATTCCAGCTGCAATTACTGAAGAAGAAGCCTGGAATATCATCAATTATGAGCGGAGTTTCTGCAAGAGCGAGTAATCATCTGACGAAGACCGTTCTGAGGCCTGGAGGGTGAGGAAGCAATTCCTCACCCTCTTTTTTTTACAGCTGGGCGTGATCATCGCGCGCCGTGTGAGTTGCCTGCCGAAGTAATGGCATCCTCTGATCGAATAGAGGCCGAGGCCAGAACGTTCATTCACTCTCGAAGGAAGGAATATGCTCTTCATCACAAGCAGACTGCCGACTGTGAATACCGAACCGGCGTTCAATAAGACCTTTGTTTTTGACCTGAACAATAATTCATC
>VGXB01000034.1 GCA_016873515.1 Nitrospira sp. | reverse complement strand
GTGGTCAGTCTCTCCGTGCGCAGCTGCAGCATGATCTCTTCGGAGAGTACCCGTTTCTTGGACATGCCCCTGATCTCCTGGGTTGCCGGCCAGCCTAACTGGCACCCTACACCCCAATTGCCCGGACCGGTCAGAAGCTTAACAGAATGAAGAGCCTGAACACGGTTCCCATGGCGTAACTGTTTCTAAGATCAGCGGTTTGGCTAATACATATCCCTTTCTCCAGGTTGCTGAAAGGTAGTTCAACGGGGTCACAGTGTGAGGGAAAGTAAGGTACTTCTTCTGGGATATGTTGCAGGTGTTGAGCGATGCGAGAACACACTCGAGAGTCTTTCCCAAAATCCTTGCTAAGGCTCCACGATCACATTCACAAATACCGGGAGGGAGTCCGCCCCTTTTTTGTCTGTCACGCGTAATTTAAAACGATAAGTTCGAGGCTCTGAGACAGTGGGGGCCAGGAAAGAGGCTTCTGAATTGTTAGCATCGAGGAGCGAAACTTTGTTGCCGCGGATCTGGCTCCAACTATAATAGAGCGCTTCACCTTCTGGATCGCGGCTTTTTAACCCACTCAATTTAACCTTCGATCCACTCTTCACCGTCTTGTCCGCTCCCGCATCGGCGAGTGGCGGCTCATTCGGCTCCTCGTTCACATTCACGTCCACATCGAGGTGCGCCTGTTTGTTTTGGCTCAAGATGGTCAAGGTTGTCTTACCGGTCCCGACGATTTGAAGCAAGCCTCCGGATAACACTTTGATGATTTTCGGATTTGAAGAAATATAGCTTGTTCCTGTTCCCAGCGCGCTGATGCGGCGTGTGATGCCATCGGCAAAGTCGCCCACGACGGGCAACTCGAAGATCTTGCCCAGCGAATCCACATGGCCGAAGGCGGCTGATTGTCCGTTGCGGCCGAGTTGCAGCGGCTTCTCCGTTTCAAAGTCGATAGCAGTGAGGTCAGCCTTGGGTGCAACCTGAACCATCACCTCGTCAAAGATCGAGCGGGTCCCCAATCGTCCGCGCGAAATTTCTGCAACAGCCAGCAACCGCATCGGCCCGATGCCGTCCTTCGGCACGAGCAAGGGGCCGCCGAACGGCGGAGTGTGTTGGGCCTGTCCGGTCAACACAACCGGTGCGACGATGGAGCCTGTGGTGGTGGCGTCGTCCTGCTCAACCAACGCCTCGTCCTGCTCGCCGTACCAATAGTAGCGAACGGCAACAATACCGTTGTCCTTCCCTAGATCCACACGTGCGGTCACGGTGGCTCCAGAGGCCAGCGTGGTTCCATCCACTGGCTCAGTGATTTTGAAGGCGAAGGCCCACTCAATGGTTGGTAGTATGGCGGCGAGGCCAAAGGCAATCGCCAGTCCCCACGCCCCACGCCCCACGCCTGATGCCTGACGGATTACATTCATCGTGTTAGATGGAACGGCACATCCATTAGGATGACCCGTTCCTTGAAGAGGAGGGCCCCTTTCAGCATCAGAGCCCGCTGATTGTGCAAGATGTTTTGCCACCAGTGGGCCGGAAGGATTTCTGGAATCACGACGGTGACCCAGATATCTGGCTCATTTTTGAGTAATTCCTCGATGTATGCAAGGAAGGATCCCACGACCGACCGATAGGGAGACGGAAGGGCAATCAAATTGATGCCGCCGCCCCATTGCGCCCATTGAATTTTGACTTTGGCGCTTTCTTCCGGGTCCAGATCGACATACACGGCTCGAATCTCGCCGGGACGGCTTCTTGCGTAGTCCACGGCGCGGATCACGGCTTGGTTTATTCCGCTGATCGGGATGACGACGACATTTTTTCTCGGCAGCGGAGGTCTGTTTCCTCGGCGGTCCAACGAGATTTGTTCGGCTACGGCTTTATAATGAGAACGAATCCCACGGAACATCATGATGAGAATGGTGACCAGGAAAAATACAATCCAGGCACCCTCCGTGAACTTGGTGCTGGCGATGATGATCGTGGCGATGCCGGTCGTAACGGCTCCGACGCCGTTCACGCAAAATTTCTTGCGCCAGTGGGACCCTTTTTTCTCGAACCACCGTTTGACCATGCCGGATTGGGATAGCGTGAATGAGACAAACACGCCAATGGCATACAAGGGGATCAATGCATGGGTATCACCTTTGAAGATCACCAGGAGGAGACCGGCAAAGAATCCGAGAATGATAATGCCGTTGGAAAACACCAGGCGGTCGCCAAAGGTGGTCATCTGATGCGGCATGAATCCGTCTCTTGCCAAAATTGAAGCGAGCTGGGGAAAGCCTGCAAATGCACTGTTGGCTGCGAGGATTAAAAGGAGCATGGTTCCAATCTGAACAGCATAATAGAGGACTCCCGTGCCGAACGTGAGGTGCGCCAGCTGCGAGACGACCGTCTCATCGGCTTTGGGCACAATGCCGTGGTAGTAGGCCATCCAACTGATACCAATGAAGAGCGACCCCAGGATGACGGACATCCAGAGTATGGTGGTGGCAGCGTTTTTCGACTCAGGATAACGAAAGGTTTTGACGCCGTTGGAAATGACCTCCATGCCGGTGACGGCTGAACAGCCCACAGCAAATGCGCGAAGCACCAGAAAGAAGGTTAGAGATTCTGGCCCTTCAACGGGTGCTCCTATTGGCATGGCCGGAGGAACCGGTGTCAATTTGTACAGCGAACCTATGACCCCCACTGCCACCAACAAGCTGAGTACTCCAATGGCAAAGTAGGTGGGAATGGAGAAAAACTTTCCCGACTCTCGGATGCCACGGAGATTCATGATGATCATGAAAATAATAGCGACAAGTCCGAGCGCTTCCCGATGGACGAAGAGGCTGGGAATGGCCGACGTGAGCGCGGCGATCCCAGCCGCCACGCTCACGGCGACGGTGACGATATAGCTAATTATCAAGGCGCCGGCAGCGATCAGAGCTGGGAACTCTCCAAGGTTTGTCTTGGCCACGGCATAGGCCCCGCCGCCTTCCGGGTATTCGTAGATGATCTGGCGGTAGGAGATTGTGAGAACGAACACAAGGAATAGGATCGCCAGGCTGATGGGAATCGACAGAGTTAGGGCAGCCGTTCCGGCCAGGACCAGCACCAGCAAGATTTCCTCCGTGGCATAGGCGACGGAGGAAATATTATTGGAAGAGAAAATGGCGAGAGCCAGCGTTTTTGACAGTCGCTGGCCTGCAGCCTGAGAAGTTTTCAGTGGGTCCCCGACGAGCCAGCGCTTTATCATTCCAGGATTATTGCACAAATCGTCTAGCGGATGAATGCTAAGATGCCTTTGACCATAGGGCCAAAGACCCAATGGCGATCACCAGTGATTTTTCTGGCTCATGCACGGAATCAATAAACGAGTTGACGACAGGAGCATTATACTGTAGTGTACTCCTGCATTGTACTCGTAGTAGTCCGGCGAGGAAATGCTGTGATGTCATAACGGACTTCGCGATCGCATCGCGACCAGGTCCAGTCCGGAGTAGCACCCTTCCTGGTTGTTTCTCCCCTCGGTTCTCTGATCCCGTCTTAATGCGATCAAACTGAAAGGATAGTGTAGTGGATACGTCTGTTCGAAGTCATTTTCACACTCTCGGCTTATCTGAGCCCCTCTTGAGGGACTTGGTCACCGCCGGGTTTACCAATCCAACCCCAATCCAAGCGCAAGCGATTCCTCCCGCGCTTGCGGGCCGTGATGTGATCGGCTGCGCGCAAACCGGCACCGGAAAAACAGCCGCGTTTGTCATCCCAATGATTGAGCGGCTTGCGGATCTCTCAAAGGGGCAGCCGCAAGCATTGATCTTGGCTCCCACGCGCGAATTGGCACTGCAGATCTTAACGACGATTGAAAAACTTGGACGAAGCCGCCGCGTGTCGGCAACCCTGATCGTTGGAGGCGCGGATATGCAAGCACAAGTGCGAGGCTTACGACAGCGGCCGGATGTGTTGGTTGCGACTCCCGGGCGACTGTTGGATCATATGTGGAATGGCACGATTTTGTTGTCTGCCATCAAGATTCTGGTCCTAGACGAGGCCGACCGGATGCTGGATATGGGATTTGCGCCGCAAATCAATCAGATTCTCGATGCGCTGCCGAAAGAACGACAAACGCTCCTGTTTTCAGCCACATTGCCGGGCGATCTGGCACGGTTGGTTCAGGTCAGCGTCAGCGATCCCGTGCGCGTGATGGTCACTCCATCCGCCACAACGGCTGATGGGATCACGCAGGCGGTACATCATATCTCGCATGACGCCAAGAGCGACCTCCTCTTGTCGTTGTTAAGATCAGATAGGGATACCGCACTTGTCTTTACGAGGACGAAACATCGAGCCGATCGATTAGGGCGGATGTTAGGAGGTGCAGGACATCGGGTGGCTGTGCTGCATGGCGATCGCAGTTTGTCACAACGGCGTTTCGCCCTGGAAGGGTTCAAGCGAGGAACGTTCCGTGTGCTGGTGGCAACGGACATCGCGGCCCGCGGGATCGATGTGGCGAACATCGGCCATGTGATCAACTTCGACTTGCCCAACTGCCCGGAAGACTACGTGCATAGAATTGGAAGAACGGCGAGGATGAAAGCTACTGGGCGGGCGACGAGTTTTGTCACGAGGGAAGACCGGGAGCAGCTTAGAAACATCGAGCGTTTGTTGGGGCATGCGGTTCCACTTGCCCCTGGCAGTGCTGCTCCAGCGCCGTCCATTCAGACTCATGTGCGGAACAGTGCATCGAATAGTGGTGAACGGCCGTCTGCGGCTCGTCACCGGTTTGCTGGGCGCCGCCCCTATTACGGAGGCGTATCAGCCGGCCAGTCTGATCGTGGTGCCCGCCAGCAATAGGTGCGTAAAATCTAAAATCGATACGCGAACCCGGCCTTGTGGGGTAGAGTGATGCTCACAGGGCTGGTGTCACATGCAGACGACGCATCAGTAGAGATCTCATCTCGATACGTTCTGTCGCCATCCTAAGGTCAGGGTCTCCACATCATTCAGCTGTACGTTCACACGATCTGAGTCCAGCATCTGGTGGTGATTTCGCGTACCGGACGAAAATGTCGAAGTTGTGTACGACCTGTCGTTGCACGGTGTGTGTGTGAGCATCGAAGTTGAGATGGAACCTGGGGATGTGGGGGGACTTACCCGGCGATTGCCGAAACAAATCGCATTGGCCAGGATTACTGCCGCGATGGTTCAGTGGATCAGAGACCAAAGATATGGACTCGCCTCCCGCAAGATTTCTCAGGCTTCTTCGAGCCTGTTGACTAAGTTTATGAATCTTACGATAAGGAGAAAGGACTAAGATGAGATGGAGACGATACGTCGATCGTCAACCCAGGCCACGACCTCCGTGCAATTGCGCCGGCATTCTCGTGTTCGCGTTCCGGCAACGTTTCCATGCTTGCTCGCTCTGGTCGGGTTAAAGCAATGGCGAGCTTTTGACGAGGGAGCTTAGGCGTGGTGTATGATGTGCTGGCCAAAGGTGCACGGGTGATGACTCAGGCACTGAGTAGTCCAGGCCATCAAGTCGCCATTAATCTGCGCGATGATTTTCTTAACATGCTCGGCATGGTCGACTTTGAGTTGCAATTCCTGAGGATTGTGAGGAATGGGTTTTGCCTGCATGATTGTTGCATTCGGCCAGGTAACCTGTGCATACCGGGCGGTCGGACATCCCAAGAGAATGGCCGAAACGGGTGCCGAAATCGAGAGCCGAGTCTCAGTCTAGCTCAATAGTGCGGGAAGGCAAGGAAACCCAAATTTCTTCGAGGCTCACTGGCGGTCGCACGAGAGGGAGTGGACTATCCGTGAACAAATTATGCGCGAAAAGTGGAGTGAATGGGCGGAGTCAGTCCGGTGTCGCCAAATAATCTGAAGAGATGTGTAACGACATCTGGCGGCGCGACACGAGATGTCACTCCGTTCCGCCGAACTTTGAGTTCCACCACCCCGTTAGCCAGACCTTTGTCACCGATGACGATTTGGAATGGGGCTCCGATCAGATCGGCGTCGTTGAATTTGACACCGGCGCGATCGTCGCGGTCGTCCCATAAGACCTCAAAGCCTTCGGCCGACAGGTCGGTATAAAGGCGCGATACCGCGTCAGCGGTTTTTGCTGACTGGCTCACCGGCAATAGATGGACGTGAAACGGGGCAATTGGGAGGGGCCAGATAATACCCTTCTCATCGTGGTTTTGTTCGATCGCGGCCGCCGCAGTGCGGCCGACTCCAATGCCATAACAGCCCATAATGGCCAGGCGTTCCTTCCCTTGATCGTCGAGAATTGTCGCATTCATGCTCTTACTGTATTTTGTTCCCAGCAGGAAGACTTGTCCCACTTCAATGCCTTTGGCGAGGGTCAAGAACCCAGGTCCCTTTGGTGAGGGGTCGCCGGCTTGCGCGTTACGAAGATCCGCGAACTGATCCACCCTGAAATCCCGGTCCCAATTGGCATCGACATAATGCGTATCGACCTGGTTCGCTCCCACCACCATATTCCTCATCATATGAATGGCGTGATCTGCCAGGATGCGTACCCCTGTCAAACCGATCGGGCCGACGAATCCAACGGGTGCGGCCGTTACGCGTGATACGGTGTCGGGATCGGCCAGCTGGACTTCCGTCACGCCTAGCAGTCTGGCCAGTTTGACCTCATTGAGATCGTGATCCCCGCGAAGAAGGACGGCCACAATGTCTGTATCTATCCGATAGAGGAGGGTTTTCACCAACTGCCTGGAAGAAACTGTTAAGAACGCCGTGACTTCTTCCACGGTCCGGCATTGCGGAGTCGCCATGGGGGTCAGCGGGCGAAGTAGTTCCTCATTGAGGTGCGATGAAGGCAACACCTCCGCCCGTTCAAGATTGGCAGCATAGGAGCCCTGGTCGCTGTAGACCACGGTCGCTTCTCCAGTTTCGGCCAGGACCATGAATTCATGCGAGACGTCGCCACCGATCAGCCCTGTATCCGCTTCGACCGCGCGGAACGTCAGGCCGCACCGCGTGAAGATTCTGGTATAGGCGTTGTACATCTTTTGGTAGCTGATCTTGGCGCCGGCGTCATCGATATCGAAACTGTACGCATCTTTCATGATGAACTCGCGTCCGCGCATGAGGCCGAACCGAGGGCGAATTTCATCTCGAAACTTCGTCTGGATTTGATAGAAATTCAGCGGCAGCTGGCGATATGAGCGTACCTCGCGCCTGAAAAGATCGGTAATGACCTCTTCGTGTGTTGGGCCAAGGCAGAAATTCCGCTCGTGCCGGTCTTTGAAGCGCAGCAGTTCTTTGCCGTAATACTCCCAGCGCCCAGTCTCTTTCCATAATTCGGCGGGGGAGGTGATGGGCATCAGCAATTCTTGCGCTCCGGCTCGGTTCATCTCCTCACGGATAATCTGTTCGATCTTGCGAATGATCCGCAGACCAAGCGGGAGGTACGTATAGATGCCGGCTGCTGTTTTTCGGATCAGCCCGGCGCGCAACATGAGCCGGTGGCTGACAGTCTCTGCCTCACCGGGATCCTCCCTCAGGGTGGGGATGAGCAGTTGTGAAGTTTTCATTGAAGCTCAGCGGAAAAAAATACGCTCCAGGTCATTCCAGAAAGCGAAGATCATGACCCCAACCAGCAGAAACAGTCCGACCTGTTGTGCAACTTCGCGCTGACGTTCGCCGATTGGCTTGCGCAGGATGCCCTCAATCAAGAAAAAGAATAAGTGTCCTCCATCGAGGATGGGGATGGGTAGCAAATTGAGCACGCCAAGGTTGATGCTGAGCAATGCGATTAAGAAGATGTAGCTGGAGAGCCCCTTCTCCGCCGCTTCACCGGACACGTTGGCGATCATGAGAGGGCCGCCGATGTTCTTTCGCGAGATGTCTCCGGTAATCAACTTGTAGAGGGAGACGATGGTGAACTCCGTCCAGGACCATGTGGCCTTGAGGCCGTCAGTGAGTGCCAGAAGCGGTGTGGATGAATGCAATAACGTTTGGCCGGGACCTGCCCCGATCCGTCCAATCGCCCGTGCATTCCCATCGACCGTTTCTTGCTCCAGGCTCGGGGTAATCTGGATGGTGAGGCGTTGCCCATTTCGGTTGATATCGAGTTGTAAGGGTTTATTGGGGTTGTCCCGTATGATCTTGGTCATCTGAATCCAGGTATAGATGGGTTCTCCATTGATACCTTCAATACGGTCGCCTTCCCGAATCCCTGCTTCAGCAGCAGGGTACTTGGGAGTGAGTTGCATAATGACCGGTGCAGCTTCCTCGATCCCAATGGTGTAGTGGGGATCTTTCTGCTGTGTCCCGTTGGGAACAATGGCCTGAGGGGTCACCTCAAACGTCAGCACCTCAGATTTTCGGCGGACCTCAACCACAAGAGGCATGCCCTGACTTTTTTCGATGATGTCAAACACTTCATTGCGAATCGTCACTTCTTTCTGATTAATTTTTAGAACACGGTCTCCCACTCGCAATCCAGCTAGGTACCCTGGCGAGTCCAGACGCAGAGCCTGAATGTCTGGCATCAATGAACCGATTGCCGATGTCGGTAAGCCACCGCCAAACGCGAGCCAAGTAGCAAATATCAGATAGGCGAGGATGAAGTTGAAGCCCGGTCCTGCCGCGACGATGAGCACCTTCCCCCACAGTCCTTGATGCAAGAAGGAGCGTCTGCGATCTTCCGGTGTCGTTGCTTCGGTTTCGTCTTCACCGAACAGTTTTACGTACCCCCCCAGCGGCACGACAGAGAGTAAATATTCGGTTTCTCCAACCTGGCGCCCCATCAGCTTGGGGCCAAACCCAAGCGAAAACTTCAGGACTTTCACCCCGACCCAGCGAGCCGCGAGAAAATGGCCGAGCTCGTGGAATGCGATGAGCACCCCTATCATAAGGAGGAACCATCCGGCTTTTTGCATCAACAGCCAGAGGGTGTCGGGAGACCAGGTGAAGGTGGAGAGCATTGTGACAATCTCCTATTGAACGTATCAGGGGTTACTCTAACATCGATCGAGCAGAATGCAAAATGATACTTGTCAGCGCGGCAAGGCGTGAACCAACGATTCGGCCTTCTCTCGTGCCCAGCGATCCGCTTCCAGGGCGTCATCAAGCCCGGCAATCTCCCGTTGCGTGTGGGCATTCATCGTGCTGCGGATGACGTCGGCAATTTCCACGAAACGAAGGCCACCGTTGAGAAACGCCTCGACGGCGACTTCGTTGGCGGCATTCATGGCGGCTGGCATGGTCCCGCCGACTCGAAGCGATTCGTAGCCGAGGTTCAGGCAGGGGAACCGGTCATGGTCGGGCTTAGCAAACGTCAGTTTCCCAACCTCAGTCAGATCCAGCGACGGCAAATCTAACGGCATGCGTTCCGGATACCGCATCGCGTACGAAATGGGTGTTCGCATGTCGGGTAAACCGAGTTGAGCGATCATCGACCGGTCCTCATATTCGACCAGAGAATGGATAATGCTCTCCCGATGTACAAGGACATCAATGCGGGACTCGGAGATGTCGAACAGCCAGCGGGCCTCGACGACTTCCAAGCCTTTGTTCATAAGGGTTGCCGAGTCAATAGTGATCTTCGAACCCATCTTCCAATTCGGGTGTTGGAGCGCGCGTTCCGGCGTCACGGAATGTAGCTGTTCTTTCGTGAGCGTCCAGAGGGCACCGCCGGACGCAGTCAAAATCAGCCGACGGACGTCTTTGAGCCGATGGCCTTCCAAAGATTGGAAAATGGCACTGTGCTCGCTATCGACGGGGAAAATCCGGACCTTGTGCCTGTGGGCTTCGTCCTGCATCAATTTGCCGGCCATGACCATGGGTTCTTTATTGGCCAGCGCGATATGTTTCCCGCTGCGGATCGCGGCCAAGGTCGGGACAAGGCCGGCGGCACCCACGATCCCAGAGATCACGAGTTCCGCTCCAGGTATGGTGGCCACTTGGACGATCCCGTCCTCTCCGGCCAGAATCTCGACGGGAAGTCCCGCACACCTGGTTCGAAGCGTGGCCGCAGACAATTCGGTCGAGACGGCAACCATCTTGGGTTTGAATAAACGGATTTGTGTTTCCAGTTTGTCGACGTTGCCGCCGGCGGTCAGTCCGACCACTTGAAAATCTTCAGGAAATCGCTGGACGATATCGAGCGTATTGGTGCCGATCGATCCGGTTGAACCCAAGATGATGATGGACTTCATATCCTCTCCTCATTATGGGGACGGTGTGATCACGCGAACCCAAGTGACATAGCAGTAGAACGTGGGGGCGGTGAACAAGACACTGTCGATTCGGTCCAACATCCCTCCGTGGCCCGGCAAGATACTGCCGGAATCCTTTACCCTCGCGCGGCGTTTGATGGCCGATTCCCAGAGATCGCCACACAGCCCAGCTCCAGTCAGTACCACGCCGAGAATCACTGTGTCCATCGGTTGCAGCTGCGGGACAAAGCAGACTTGGGCCAGGAAGGCGGCGGCGACGGCGAGTCCGATGCCTCCCAGCAGGCCTTCGACGGTTTTTTTCGGGCTGATCTTCGGGGCGAGCAGGTGCTTGCCCCACAGGGTGCCTGCGTAATAGGCGCCTATATCTCCCGCCCATGTGACCATCGCGAGGAACAGCACGAGCCATTCACCACCGGCCAGCACACGTGTCGACACCACGGTGCTCAATGCTAGGCCAACGTAGAAAACACCGAACGCGGTAATGGCCGTATCCTTTATGCGGCGCTCAACTGTGCCGGGTGATAGCAGGAGGGCAGCCGGCAGCGCCACTATTCCAACCGCGAGCAGATCCGTCAGGCCAAAGGACAGGTGATGCCGGGCCAACACCAGTGCGGAAAGTGTCAATCCAGTGCCGACGAGTGCATGGTTCGGGCGGGATGGAAAACTGATGCGATAGAGTTCCAGCAAGGCAAGGCCTCCGCCAACCATCAAAAGGAGCGTTAAGGCCCAAGGAGGAAGGTGACAGATGATGGCGTAGACACCTGGGATGAGCAAGGCTGCGGTATAGACACGCCGGAGGTCGAAGCGTCGGGTGCTAGTCGAGAGGGGTGTCACACGCGTCGGGGTGTATGTCGTGACATCGGTGACAGGGGGGGCTACCACAGAAATTACAATGAAACAGCGTTCAGAATCTTGCCGAAGCGGCGTTCCCGTTGTTGATATTCCAAGAGGACTAGCAGAAACTCACGCCGACGAAAGTCCGGCCACAGCGTCGGGGTGAAACACAGTTCCGTATACGCCAGTTGCCAGAGGAGAAAATTGCTGATCCGCTTTTCACCGCTAGTCCGAATGAGCAGGTCCGGATCGGAAAGGGGATGGGTATATAGGTATTGTCGAAGTAACGATTCATCGATCTGATCTGGTTGGATAAGATCCGCTCGGACATCGAGCACCAGATCTTTGATGGCATCGGCAATTTCTGCGCGGCCACTATAGCTGAGCGCAACTGTGAAGACCATTCTGTTACAATCGACGGTTTCCCGTTCGGTAGTCCGCACCCAATGCTGGGCCGACTGAGGCAGCGACTCAAGCCGGCCGATGGCCTGGAAGCGAACACGTTGCTCGATCAAACTGGCTCGCTCAGTAGACAGGTAGTGTTCCAAGAGGCCCATGAGGGCGTTGATTTCCTGTGTAGGGCGGTTCCAATTTTCCTGGGAAAACGCATAGACTGTCAGGGCTTGGATGCCGAGCTCCAGGCATTGTGAAATCATTTCTCGGATGGAATTGATGCCTTCCCGATGCCCCTCGATGCGGGAAAGTCCACGGAGTTCCGCCCACCGTCCGTTACCGTCCATAATGACGGCGACATGTTTGGGTAAGAGTTCCGATTCCAGTTTGGCGATCAGATCATGCTCTGAGAGTTGGTCGAGGTTGAAGGAGGGGGGGTACGGCATAAACTTTTGATCGTGCTCCTTCCCATCGGATTAAGTATTGATAAATACAGTTTACTGGGGGGAAAAAGTGAATGTCAAACGATTCTCGGAGAATGGCGTGTTTCTGGTGGCCGCTCCATAGCCTCACATTGCGGCTGCGGAAATGAATGGGCTATACTTCGCGGCGTCCAGCAATCTCGAAGACAGTATGACGTATGGCAGATCACGTTCAACTTGCTACCTTCGGAATCACGGAACTCGAGGTCCAGCATGCGCTGGACCGACTTAACGTACGCGACGTGGAGTACGCGGACCTCTACTTTGAGTCCCGGATCTCGGAGTCGGTGTCGATGGAGGAGGGGCTCGTCAAGCGAGCCGCGAAAAGCATTTCGCAAGGCGTCGGAGTTCGGGCGACGGCTGGTGAAAAAACCGGGTTTGCCTATTCGGATGAGCTGACGAAAAAAGACTTGGAAATTGCGGCTGACACGGCACGGTATATTGCCCGCTCGCACAAGGGAGATCGCGCGGTACCGTTGCCTACGCAGAGGCGGCCGACGAGGGATCTGTATCCAATCGAGCGGGCCAAGGCTGATGTCGCGACGCCTGAGCGGGTCGCACTGTTGAATGAAATCGACGCCGCAGCAAGACGCTATGATTCTCGCATCAAAAATGTCATGGCTTCTTTCAATACGGAATATAAAGTTGTTGCGGTGGCGACGTCTGATGGAGTCCTCGTTGGCGACGTGCAGCCATTGTCTCGCCTACAAATCACTTGCATTGCTGAAGAAAACGGCAATCGTCAAGTCGGAAGTTTCGGCGGGGGTGGGCGTGTCGGCTTCGAATTTTATCGTGATCAAAATCGGCATCTGAACTATGCGCAGGAAGCCGCGCGTGAGGCGATCCTCAATCTGTCCGCTGTTGATGCGCCTGCCGGTGCCATGCCGGTGGTGTTGGCCGGAGGCTGGCCCGGCATTCTTTTGCACGAGGCGATCGGGCATGGATTGGAAGCCGACTTCAACCGAAAAAAAACGTCGGCCTTTTCGAGCTTGATTGGGAAGCGAGTGGCGTCCGATGTTTGCACGATTGTGGATGATGGGACGCTACCGTATCGTCGCGGTTCCTTGAACATGGATGACGAAGGGACACCCACTGGTCGGACAACCCTGATCGAGCGGGGTATCCTCCGTGGGTACATCACTGATAAACTCAATGCGCGCCTAATGGGTATCGCCTTGACGGGCAATGGCCGGCGTGAGAGCTACCAGAGTGTCGTGTTACCTCGCATGACGAATACGTTCATGCTGGCCGGGAACTTAGACCCTCACGACATCATTCGTTCCGTCAAAAAGGGACTCTATGCTGTTTCCTTCGGCGGTGGGCAGGTCGATATTACCAACGGCAAGTTTGTGTTCTCGGCCAGTGAAGCCTACTTAATCGAAGACGGCAAGGTGACGAAGCCGGTCAAGGGGGCGACGTTGATCGGCAATGGTCCCGAAATTCTCACCAAGGTGTCGATGGTCGGGCACGATCTTAAGTTGGACAACGGCATCGGGACTTGCGGTAAAGACGGCCAGTCGGTTCCGGTTGGGGTCGGATTGCCCACTATCAAGATCGACGAAATCACTGTGGGTGGAACGCAAGGGTGAGAGGCTGCAGTAATCGTTAATCGAAAGATTCAGGAAGAGCGTGAAATGCATTTCCGGTAGAGGAATGATGCGTGACGTTTTGACGGGAGAGCCTGATGGATATCGTGCGCAAGGAACGGGCAGAGCGCTCGATCGCGGTCAGTAACGGCGGCTACGCCCAATTAACGGCGGACGTGCTTGCGCATGCCAAACAATGTGGCGCAACCGAGGCCGACATCGTTGTGGCGGATGGCGAGACGTTTTCCGTGCAGGTGCGAGTCGGTGCTGTCGATCGATTGACCAAGGCGAGAGAAAAGCAGCTTGGTCTGCGCGTGTTCGTGGGAAAGCGCTCGGCAACCACATCGACCTCCGATTTTTCGAAAGCATCTCTTGACCGGCTCGTGTCCGAGACCTGTACGCTGGCGAGAGCTGTCGTCGAGGACCCGGTCTCTGGGTTGCCGGAAGCTACGCAATTGGACAGCGATCGGCCGGATCTCGATCTGTATGATGAGACAGTGCTTGGCGCTGAGACTCAGATCGATTGGGCTAAGCGCGGAGAGTCGGCGGCTTTTTCTGCCGATTCACGGATCACGAACTCCGAAGGCGCGGAGTTCGATTCGTCGTCTGGTCAGGTAGTGCTCGCCAACAGTCATGGCTTCGTCGGATCGTATCAGAGTTCAAGTTTTTCCTTGTCGGTGTCGCCGATCGCGACCGAAATCGGAACCGGTGCGATGCAGCGTGATGCCTGGTACGAAGTCCAGCACAAGTTTGCACGATTGGCTTCGGCGGAATCGATTGGGCAGGAAGCGGCCCGGCGCGCGGTCCGCCGATTAGGTGCCCGGCGAGTAGCGACGAACCGTGTGCCGGTCGTGTTCGATCAGGCGACTGCCGGCAGCCTGTTAGCGAATTTGTGCAGTGCCGTCTCCGGCTACGGTCTCTACAAGCGGGCGTCCTTTCTGCTTGATCAACTTGGCCAGATCGTCGCATCCGATCGGGTCACGGTGTATGACGACGGACGCATGGTCGGTGGATTAGGATCGCGTCCGTTCGATGGCGAAGGCTTGGCCACACGGAAGAATACGATCGTTGAGCGGGGAGTCCTTACAAGCTATCTGCTCGATACCTATTCGGGGAAGAAGTTGGGACTTTCGTCGACCGGAAACGCCTCACGGAGTGTCGGGGAAAGTCCCTCGGTCGGGCCGACGAATTTTTACTTGGTGCCGGGCGTGAAAACGCCTGCAGAGATTGTCGGCTCTGTGAAGGAGGGGCTCTATCTGACCGAGGTGATTGGGTTCGGCATCAATATGGTGACAGGGGACTATTCCAGGGGGGCTTGCGGATTTTGGATCGAAAACGGCGAGCTCACTTTCCCCGTCGAAGAAATCACCATCGCGGGTAATCTAAGGCAGATGCTGAGGGACATTGAACTGGTCGGAAACGACCTGGCCTTCCGTGGCCGCATTGCCAGTCCGACGCTCAAGATTTCCGAAATGATGGTCGCAGGCAATTGAAAGTGTAGGGCGTATAGCATATAGCACCAAATTGGAAAACGCAGAATCGCTTGTGCCATCAGCTATCAGTCATACGCTCTTAGCCCACAAGGGGTGAATCATGGCTGAATCGATCAGCGAAGCCACAGTGAAATATATCAGCGGAACAGTCAGTATGAAGGCGTTCGTCGCTGCTCCAGTCACCAAAGAAAAACGGCCCGCCATCATTGTCATTCAAGAATGGTGGGGGCTCACCGACCACATCAAGGAGGTCGCCAAACGCTATGCGGCAGAAGGATATGTCGCGATTGCGCCGGATCTATACTCGCGGCTGGGCCATGCGTTGACCACCGATCCGGCTGAGGCGGGTAAGCTGATGAATACGCTCAAGCAGGAGGACGGGCTCAACGATTTGATTGCCACCGTGACGTACATCAAGTCGGTTCCAGCGGTTGATCGGACCAGAATCGGTGTGACGGGGTTCTGCATGGGTGGGCTCTATGCTCTGTTGCTACCTTGTGTGAGTGCGGATATCAAGGCGGCGGTTCCATTTTACGGTCAAGTCCCGAATCCGGACGGGTGCCTCGAAAAGCTGTCGGCACCGGTGCTATACTTTTATGGAGAGGACGACGGCTGGATCACCAAGGCGGACGTGCAACGGCTGGCGGCGGCTTTCAAGAAACACGGCAAAATTGGTGAGATCAAAACTTATCCCGGCGCACCGCATGCGTTCTTCCGGGACAACGATCCCTCCGTCTACAGACCGGAAGCGGCGAAAGACGCGTGGGTACGGACGAAAGCATTCTTCAAGAAATATCTCGGCTGATGCATATGTCCTCCAGCGTCGTTCTGTGCTGTATAGAGCAACACCATGCCACTTGATGCCGAGATTGGAAAGAAAATGCTCCAGCTGGTAACGTCACGGTACGATGATCGGCACTGGCGGAAGCGTATTGAGAAGACTCTCAGTTTGCCTCAGTCCGGTGTGACGGATCCTGTCCAGCAGCAGATTTTTATCTATCTCAAGCTGGGACTTAAAGCATACAAATCCCGCCGGGCCGATCCGGACTCGTGGATTCTTGGGGGCTACGCGACCAAGGAAGTCATCGACCGGATCAAATTCCAGCCGCAGCTCGTTGGACCTATGATCAAGAAGAATGATGTCGCGCTTCTGGGGAACGACCCCGGCAGCGACGTCACCGAAGCTTGGTGGGACGACATGCTGGTGCAGTGGTTCGATGTGCCAGAAGAAGAAAGACTGGACGAGGAAGAAGGTGGCAAGGAGAAGAAATCGGATCCCTCGTTAGAGAGTAAGTCTGAGGTCTGAGCTTTAAGCGTCCGCGCTGCTTTTGCCAGCGTCTGTTAGTTCCCCGATACTCTTCGTGACACCTGCTCCAGGAACTCGTTCCGTTTTGACCGTTGGTCGAATGGAGCTCGGACATCTGGGACACCCGCGATGCGCAGACCACTCGACTTCGCGACGGCGAGAAACGCAGACGCAGATGCGTGCGTCATTATCCGTCGGGCGCTGTGGGGGAAGTAGTGACGAACGTTGTTCAGTATCGGTCTATTTTGGCAAGTAGCCAGTAGTTCGCAGTACCAAGATCTTGCTCCCTTGCCAAGTGAGGATAGGTGAGCTGACTCCGACATGTGAGAGGTCGCATGGCTTGTCGTTGCGATCGTCGAAAGTGATGGCGAGTACTGGTTGAAGCTCTGTTTGGATGAAATCTGGAACGGAAGAAATTGCACAGCCAAGCGGCGACAAGGCCATGTAGTTTAACCCCTCATAGGAGCAAGGAGCTCCACTAGATCCGAACAGATCCATCTGGCCTGGAGTAGGGCGTTCCCTAATCGTGAGTGGCAAACGGCGGGAGCGGGGTTTCGCGCTTAAGCGTTCGTAGACTTCGAGCTTCGTTTCAAGTTTTACGAGCCGGTGGTCAAGATCTCTGACGATCTTGGTCAGTTCATGGATATCATCTGTCAGTGTCGCCACTCGCTCCTCAAACGTGATGATCGTGGGCAGGGCCGCTAAGGCATCGCCGGCTCAGCTCATCGTTTTCTCCCCGCGAGACTTCTCTTGAGGTGGCTGACTGCAATATGGGCCTCATCCAGCTTGTCGATCATGCGGATCAGCGCCTTGTTGGCTTGTTCTGCGAGGAGGCCCAACTGTAACGTGCTATCATCGTCCCGTTCAAGAGGACGATCCAAAGCCGTCCGAATTTCTTCCGACACTGTCGCACGGCGTCGCTTGGCTCGGAGGGAGAGAGCCTGTTTATAAGGGAGTGAGGTAAATGGACGTCATGAACTTTTCAGCGGAACTGATTATGTTGTGGCAAGTCGGTAGCTGCGAGGTGCGAGCAACACAATACGAAGGCCAGTTCTTATCCGAACAAATCCATCTGTGCTGGTTGAGGTGACTCGATATTCAGGGTAAGTACGGCGGGTGTAGTAGTGGTACTCGGCTCGGCTGGTTTAGTATTGCGGTCGAGAAACTCTTTCAACTTCTCGAAATCTTCCTTCAGTGTGTCCATCAAGTTGCCTTGATGCAGGGCGGCGGCTGGGTGCAGCAAAGGAAAGATTACGAAGTTCTTCATGTGGAAGGGCTGCGCCTTCACCTTAGTAATTCCCACCTTGCGCTCCAATAACGTTTGCGTGGCCCAGTTGCCGAGCGTGCAGACCAGTTTTGGCCGGATCAGCTGGATCTGTTGCAAGAGGAACGGTTTGCACGTATTGACTTCATCCTGTTCCGGGTCGCGATTATCCGGCGGTCGGCACTTGATGACATTGGCAATGTAGATCTGGTCGCGCGACAACCCTACCGAGGCCAGAAGGTCGTTCAGGATCTTTCCTGCCGCACCGACAAACGGTTCTCCCTTCAGATCTTCGTTGGCACCCGGCGCTTCACCCACGAACATGATGTTCGCGTGAGGATTGCCCATACCGAAGACGACTTGGTTGCGTCCCAATGTAGCCAGTTTGCACCGCTGGCAATTATGGAGAGATTTGGCAAGGTCTTGGAGAGGTGTGAGGGGCATGATTGACACAAATCGATTCAAAAATCGGCAATATCTTAGGAAGGACTGCGCGAGATTGTCAATCGTGAAACGACAGTCCCCACAATCTTGCGCGGTTCAACATCTGCCGAGTCCGCTGATGATGCCTGCGCATCGTTGTGCGCTCACGATCGCGCTTTCGATGTTGGCGGGCCATCCGGTGTCGGTCCAAGGACCGGCGATCAGAAGATTGTCCACAGGACTCTGTTGGATGGGTCGGAGCAGGGCTGCTCCTGGTTTGAGTGACAGGGCTGCGTGGCTCCGCCGATCAATGTCGACAGCGTGTATGTTCTCCTGCCTGATTTCCGGGGCCAGTAATCGAAGCTCGGCGCGTCCGCGGTCGGTCAGTTGTTCATCATGCACATCCATGAGCGCAGGATTGCCAACGGCCGAGAGTCGGTATTGAATCTCGTCTGTTCCGCTTGCGGCGACGGTGACGTAATGGAATGGCCGGTCTGCGAGCAACAATAGCCGTGGTGACGCCATTGTAGAGTGCCATGCAAACTGGACAGTTGTCTGCGACACGGTCTCCAGTTCCCCGATTTGTGCGAAATAGGCATAGCGCGTCAACAGGCGTTCGGGTAACAGGGGGAGCAGTTGTCGGTGAGAGAGGGCGGCAATGTACCAGTGGGCTTGAACCACAGCTTCATTGTGAAGCTGGACACCGCTAAAACCAGCTGGTCCGAATCGAAGGATTGGCATTTCTGTGAGAGGCAGGATTTGTACGTCTTGTTGGCTCAATGTTTTTTTCAGAGGAGCAAGGAATCGGTCTTTGATGGATCCGTGGAGATATGTCAGCCGTGCGTCCATGGTTCGGCCCAAGAAGAGAGTTGAAAGCTGCTGTACGAACATTGTGGACGAAAGGCGGCTCAGCTCATTGCCGGTCAACCATCGAATGAGCGGGTTCCAGATAGACTGTCGAGCCGTCTGGCTCTGGCCAATTGACCTCAGCCATTCGTCGGCAAGGTGACTGTCTAGGTCAGCCGGGAGCGCCTGTGCTTCCTCCCAGATTTGTTCCAGATGCGAGAATAGGGTCCAGCGGTCTTGCCAAGCCAGCCCATGAAAGCTAAAGAGGCTGGTCATCCACTGGAGTGCCCCCGGAAGGTGAGTAGACTGATAGGCGGTGATCCGTCCATCCGAGAGTCGAAATTCGAGCGGGACCGTCCGGTCCAGTTGAGACGAGGTGGTGTGCTCGATCGAGCGGAGCAGGCGCCAGGCCGCCTGATGGCGTCCGAACAGAAGGGGGGCTGTGTCGGTTGCGTTCAGCCCATAGCCGTCTTGCCAATCAGGATGATCCAGGAGGGTGACTCGATACCCCAGTCGATCAAGGAAATGCGCCACCGCGAGTCCGGTTAAGCCGGCGCCCAAGATAAGAACGGTCTGTTCAGTCGGAGTGGCCACGGGGGCTAGGCACGAAACCAAATGCGTATGGCAATGGCCAGCCGATGGCTGGTGGAGAGACTGATGCGAGGCCCAAACACCTGATAACCGGACTGTTCAATCTTATCCAAGATTCTGCTGTAGATGCCGCGCATGATTTCCGCGACGATGAGGGTGCGGCGCTCAGACGAAGGCATTGATGCGAGGGCAGCACGCGCTTTCTCGTAATATTGCCGCGCACGGGCCGCCTCCTGCTGCATGAGCGTCTTGAATTCCTGGGAATAATTCTTTTGCAGCAGTGCTTTCTCAGAGTAGTTATGGCTCTGCAAATCGTCGAGCGGAAGGTACACGCGATTGTCGGATGCATCGGCGTTGATGTCGCGCAAGATATTGGTCAATTGAAATGCCATGCCCAGCGACACGGCATAGTCCTGTGCGCGGGCCGATGTGGTGCCGAAGATGTGCAGGCAAATCAGGCCTACGACCGATGCGACTCGATAACAATACAGCGACAATTCGTCGAACGTGGCGTATCGGCTATTAGAAAGATCCATCTCCACACCCCTAATGAGCTCTTCGAAATAGACCTTGGGAATAGAAAGGGTCTTGACGTGATGCGCGAGGCTCACGGTGATCGGAAGAGTCGGGGTGCCACCATACACGGCGTCCAGTTCCTGTCTCCACCGCCGTAACTCGTCTTTAGGATTGCTGCCGGGCGGCGGTTCGTCGACCGCGCTATCTACTGCCTTGCAGAAAGCATAGACGGTATACATCGCTTGGCGCTTGGCTCTGGACAGGAAGAGGAATGAGTAGTAGAAGTTGCTGCCACTCTGCTTCGTGTAGGCCATGCAGTAGGCTTGGGCGTCGGCGGTGGTCATGATGGCCAGAGTCGGCCTCGCAGTTCGGTAAGCCGCGTCTCACGCAAGCTCGTGGTGATCGCATGGGCTTCGTGCAGGTCTTGGACTATGTGGGTGTTAGTGACGGCCAGCACCGTCATTCCAGCTGCCTTGGCGGCACGAATGCCAGGCAGCGAATCCTCGATGGCCAAACAAGACTGAGCTGTCAGTGTCGAGTGGCCCGATTGCCGGTTCAATCCGGCAAGAGCGTGCAAAAATGGCTCAGGGTCCGGCTTACTCTTGGCCACATCTTCCGCGCTTGTGATATGGCAGAATGCTTTTCGGAGACCGGCTTGTTCCAGAATAAGTTCGATTTCCTGGCGAAGGGCGCCGGAGGCAATCGCGATCGGATAGGTCTCTGCGGCCTCCTCCACGAATTCTCTGACACCGGGGAAAATAACGAGGCGGTCTTGAATTGCAGCCAAGTAGGCTGTGGCCTTTGCGCGCATCAGTTCCTGCACGATCGGTTCGGTGATCGGGCGCTGGTTGACTCGAAGCGCTTCCAGGATGCAGCCGCGGTCATCGAAGCCTAAGTAGGTGGCGTAGTAATCCGGTTCGGTCAGTGTAATATCGATACCGACCAGCGTTCGCCGCAGGCCTTCGAAGTGTACTGGTTCGGTATCGGCGATGACTCCATCAAAATCGAAAATCACGGCGCGCATGGATGCAGCGATCTCTCCTCACTTGAGTTCAAGATGCGGGTGCAAGTTGGAGTGGCAGTATAGCACAGAGGGCGGCGGCACATCGCATGTGCCGCCGCCCTTAACTCGCCGCCCAGAATGGTGAAGGCCGTTCCAGCTGGAATGGCCGGTCCTGCAGTTGTGCCGGAGGCATTCTATTTGAGTGCCATCTTCTCACGTGGGGCGGCTGGGTTTGGTAACATGGTGACGCGTTGGTCTTCACCGAACAGCGGCGCCAGTGATGTAGAGGGCGGCGTGGCGATCTTGGCTGGGCAACAGCTGCAGGTGCGGTAGGGCTTGGAGTGAAGCTGTCGGCACGCTCGATGATGGTTCAGGAGCTGGTGCAATGGGAGTGGCTGCTATAGGCGCAGGTTGATTAGGTGGTGGGTTTGGTGTCGGTGGTCTGGCCTGATTTGGTCTTGAGCCCACCACTGGCGGTGTGGCTCCGATGATTCGCCGAGGAGCGGTACCACGAGATCTGTGAACATCTCTGGTTCCATTGCCCATAGGCTCCTCCCCAGATCAACTTCAATAAGAGAATTCAGATGAGGTAATGGCCACCTAATTTCTTGGGGGCTTTATCGGTGCCGAAGACTGGATATTCGCTGTTTGCTCCAGTTCTTCTTCCGTAAATTCCAAATCCGGTTTCGGCTGGCGGGCAAAGAGAAGATTCCAGGTCAGAGGGTTGCCGGCAAGCGACGGGTCTTCAACGGTAGCGGACATCAGGCATCTCCCTGTCATAGCCTGTTTCCAATCATCAGAATCCGGGAAAATACTTATCACCAACCAGAAAGGGTTTCAATTTGATGGGGCATTTTGACGAAACGGAGCGTGACATCTCGATAAAACCAGCGTTCAGCACGATTGCACATGGGAGCAGGCCAGCACTTAATGTTCGCGGCTACCTGATCGATAGGCGGTTAGACTCTTGCAACCGAGCTATTGAAAGAAATATCCCTCTCTTGAATCTTTCACGATCCGGCAGGCACAATTGAGTCCGCGCGGATGCTGCATGAAGTCCTATCGAGAAGAACTGTGGTTCGAGACCGAAGCCAGGCGGGCATATCTCAATATCACGCCGCAGACTGATACTACCGTCCGGAAGAGCGGCGTGTGCGAGGGGTTGGTGCTGGTCAATGCGATGTATGTTGCCGCCAGCGTGTATATCAACGATGATGAGCTAGGACTGCTGCGCGATTACGATGACTTCCTCGAACGTCTT
>VGXB01000033.1 GCA_016873515.1 Nitrospira sp. | reverse complement strand
GCCATTGACGGCCCGATCATCGGCAGTGCAGGATTTATTCCTCCGGTCCGTGCTTGCTTTCTGCTGAGACCGGTGGCTTTGGCTTGCGGCTTGCGTGCTGCTCATGAAAGATCGCTGCAGCGGCAAACAGTTGGATGCCGGCCAGTAGCAGAAACAACCCGCCGATGTCGTAACCAACGTTTTCTGTGAGATAAAACCGTCTACTGGCAAGCAGGAACGCCACTGCTGAGAGGACACCAAAGAAGATTCTCATGCCGGAGCCTCATACGACCAGGAGGGTGGCTACGGCGCCGGAGCGCCCACTGCGGAACCCGAGTCAGAGTCCGGCGTTGGGATCACCGATTTGGCCTCGGCTTTGAACGGCAAGTCCAATAGGGCATAGGGATTGACCCGTGCGCCATTCAGTTTAACTCCCCAATGCAGATGGGGTCCTGTTGCCCGTCCAGTGGCCCCCACTTTACCGATTATCTGTCCGGCTTTGACCGCTTCCCCCTCCTTCACCAATACTTCGGACAGATGAAAGTACATTGAATAGAAGCCGAGACCATGGTCTAGGAAGACGCCCTTACCGGAAAATATATGATTGACGGTGAGCCGTACAACCCCATCGTTGGTCGCTGCCACATCCGTGCCGGTGGGTGCGCCGATGTCTTCTCCGTTGTGGGGATTGCGGGCCTGGCCGTTCATGATGCGCACGCTGCCAAAGATGCCAGTTCGTTTCCCGTTCACCGGCTCGACAAACTTGGGCTCCCATAATTTGCTTTGGGAATCTGCCGCGAGCGCCTCTTTGACCTGCTCTTGTTCAGCCTTCCATCGCGCCAGTCCCTGTGCATCGAGATCAACCTTGTCCTTGGGCAGTTTCAGATGCTCGATACGAAATTTCTCTTTGACCACCTCGACGCGGTAGACAAGCGATCGGCTGTGTTCCATCTGCGTGATTTGAATCGTCAGATCATACGTTCCGGGCACATCTTGCAAATCGATGCCCAGCAATCCCACAAACCCTTTGGTTTCTCCCGCTCTGGTCTCTGGGAAAAATAGCACTGCCCGCCCCAAGAATGTTCCCTGCACACGGACTGCTTCTTCATCCGTCGGAACCTTGACGATAAGAATCTGCCCCTGCTTGCCGCTGTACTTCCCATCGAAAGCAATGGCCGGCTGCTGGCCTGAAAATCCACTGATCGAAAATATGGCAGCCAGAAGAAACAGAACGATACCGATCACTCCCCCCAGCGTGAACATGTTGAACTGCCCATACTGGGTCATCGATAAAATCTCCCTCCGGACATTTGCGACACCAGTTCCTCAACCCGCCGATTGGACGCGCTGAAGGGATCCATGCACAGGATCGTTTCTTCCCAATAGCCATTCAGTTTCAAATAGGTCCAATCCACCGTGTACGAGCGGTTCTTTGCTCTGGCGAACCGGATAAAGTCGCCTCGGACCTTGGCTCTCGTGGTTTGGGGCGGTGTGGATATGGCTCGCTGAACCGCGTCCTCTTCCACAATCCGCTCAATGAGACCACGGGATTCCATCAGATAGTACAGGCCCCGCGTCCGCTTCACGTCATGGAACTGAAGATCGAGCAGAAACACCCGCGGGTCGTCCCACCCGCAGTCTTTCTTGTCCACATAGCTTTGAATCAGGTGTTTCTTGGCCACCCAATCGATGTGATGCGCGAGCTGCATGGGATCGTCTTCCAGCCGGGTAAGAATCGTCTCCCACTTGGCATAAACATCATCCAGAATCGGGTCATGCGCCTGCTGATCCAAATACTCCTTGGCGCGCTCCAAATACACCCGCTGAATTTCGATGGCCGTCAGTTGCCGCCCATCATCGAGCCGCACTTCTTTCCTGAGCGTCGGATCGCGAGCGATCTCACGGATAGCTTTCACGGGATCTTCCAATTCCATCCCATGCACCGCATACCCCTCCTCGATCATCGACAAGACAAGCGCCGCCGTGCCCACCTTGAGATAGGTGGCAAACTCCGACATGTTGGAATCCCCTACGATGATATGCAGCCGGCGATACCGTTCAGCATCGGCATGCGGCTCATCGCGGGTATTGATGATGCTGCGCGAAGACGTGGTCGACGACGACGTCTTTTCATGGATGTGCTGGGCCCGCTGGGAAATGAAATACTGCGGCTTCCCGGAGACCTTGAGCACTTTCCCCGCCCCACTAAACACCTGGCGCGTGACAAAAAAGGGGATCAGTTGCTCCGTAACTTTCCAAAATTCAACGTCGCGCCGCATCAGAAAATTTTCATGACAGCCATACGTATTCCCAAGAGAATCCGTGTTATTCTTGAAAATATAGATCTCGCCTGACAGACCTTCCTCGCGAAGCCGCTCTTCCGCCGCCGGCAGACAGGCTTCCAGGAGCCGCTCTCCGGCCTTGTCATGGATGACCAGATCGAGAATATTGTCGCACTCCGGCGTGGAATATTCCGGATGGCATCCGGTGTCTTGATAAAATCGCGCCCCATTGGCCAGAAACGCGTTCGACGGCCAACTGTTCGGAATAAGACCCTCGAAGATATACCCCAGTACTTTCTCGATCGGCAGATAGATCCGGCCGTTCGGCGAAAAAATCAGACCGTATTCATTCTCAAGACCGAAGATGCGCTGCTTCAAGGGGCCTGGATATGTCATATGTATTGCCGTCAGATTACACGGTCATCCTCCGTTCTTCAACAAATGGAGAAGAGTGCGCGGAACGGATTAAGTGGAGAGAAACCGACGAATGTCCTGCACCGGCACACGGCGGAATTTGCGCCCTACGCGGGTGCGGTCCAAGACGGCCACTTCAAGGCCTTCAGGGGAGAGCTTGAGAGTGGCGATCTGCTCCAGCGCGGCAACGCAGAGAACCAGCGCAGCCGCCAAGGACGGTGGCTGGTTTGAGCTTTTCTCTTTCAATACAGTTTGAATGGCATCGGACTTTCCTCCGATCACCGAGAAGTTTTTCTCATCGATGATGCTCCCGTCGAACGAGATCCTGTAGATTTCATTCGGTTGGGTACCGACGCCGACCTGCACCACGAGAATTTCGACTTCCAGCGGCTTGGCTTCTTGGCTGAATACGGTGCCAAGACTCTGAGAATAGCCGTTCGCCAGTGATCGGCCGGTGACATCTTCCCGGCTATACATGAAGCCTTTCAGATCCGCATGTCGAATGCCAGCTTTCCGGAGGTTCTCAAATTCGCTGTATTTGCCCGCGCCTGCGAACGCGATGCAGTCATAGATCTCCGACACCTTGTGCAATGATGCACTCGGATTATCCGCCGTCAGCAATACCCCTTCATCATATTCCATCGCAATGATGGAACGGCCTTTGGCAATTCCCTTTCGGGCATACTCTGCTTTGTCCTGCATCATCTGTTCGGGAGAAACGTAGTACGGCATCGGCATGGCTACGACTCCCTCGACCGGCGCAGGTCAATCATGCCATCGTACACCCCACGAATACGATCACCCGGCACGTCAGTGATGCCCTGCGCCGTCACAAATTTGGCCGTGGGGTAAATCCCTCGCACGAAATCGGGACCACCGGTCCCCACGTCATCATCAGCGGCATTGTACAACGCCGTCAGCGCCAATGTGAGAGCATCGGGTTCCGGCAGATTCTTCTGAAAATGTTCCCGCATGGTGTTCCGGGCATCTTTGCCTCCTGACCCGATCGCATGGTAGTCCGATTCCTCGTACCGTCCACCCGTAATGTCGTACTTAAAGATGCGCCCTTCCGCGCGCGCGTCATCATACCCGACAAAGAGGGGCATCACGACAAGCCCCTGGAAGACCATCGGCAGGTTAGCCTTCACCATTTGGCCAAGTTTGTTGGCCTTGCCTTCGCAGGAAAGTTGCATCCCTTCCAATTTCTCGTAATGCTCCAGCTCAGTTTGCAACAACTTGGCCATTTCAATGCACGGCCCGGCGGCACCGGCAATGGCCATGGCGGAGAACTCATCGATCTTGAATACCTTCTCGATACGTCGATCGGCTATCTGAAACCCTTCCGTCGCCCGGCGGTCACCGGCAATGACCACCCCCTGTTGATATTTGAGCGCCAGCACGGTGGTGGCCTGAGGCACCGCCAGCGGAACACCCGCGTGATGCGGCTGATTCGAGGGCCTCGAACCCTGGCCGCCTGGCATCAATACAGGATGGCACTGTGATACAAAGTTAAAGAAACTCGAGTCGTCATGATGGGGGAAATACGGCAGCTTCACGATATATCCAGAGGTTGCTTGTTACGCCTTTAGTTTTTCAATGAGGGCATCCACTGTGTCAACGGCATCGAGCAATCCCTCAGTCAACGCCTTTGTGCCGCGATAGGGGTCCATCAACGGGATTTTCTTGATGGTGGTGTTCCCGACATCGAACAGCACCGAGGTCCAACTCGCACCACACAACGCCGTGGGAAACTTGGTGGCACAACGGCCCCGGAAATACGCCCTGGTCCCTGGCGGCGGCGTGAATTCGGCCTGCCGGATCTCCGTTTCCTCCACGATCGGCTCAATATAGCCGCCGCGTTCCAGCGTATAGAACAGTCCTCTCTCAGGACGAACATCATGATACTGAAGATCCATCAGCTTGGTGCGAGGATCGTCCCACCCACAGCCCTTCCGATCCATGTACGACTCGATCAGATGGCGCTTAGCCACCCAATCTAACTCCCTCACCAACAACCGGGGGTCTTGTTCGAGCTTGACCAGCACGTCCTCCCATCGAGTGATCACGTCCTGCGTCTCTGGTGTTGAGCCTCGAGCGGCATAACAAGCCTTCGCAGCCGTGAGATAGGCACGCTGGATCGCCAGCGCCGTCGTCGGACGCCCATCGGCCAGTTTGATCGTTTGCTTTATTTCCAGATCACGCGAGACTTGTTTGAACGCCCGAACCGGTTCCTCCAGCTCCACCTGCGGCAGTTCAGCCTCGGCCGCCAAGAGGTCCAATACGATGTCCAGGGTTCCCACCTTTAGATAGGTGGAGACCTCCGCCATATTGGCATCGCCCACGATGACATGGAGACGGCGAAACTTGGCATACTCGGCATGCGGCTCATCGCGTGAATTGATAATCGGCCGCTTGACCATCGTATTCAGATCGACTAGGCATTCAAAAAAATCCGCGCGCTGGGAAATTTGATACTCGGTTGGAGCGGTCTGATTCTCTGCGCCGACTTTTCCGGCACCGGCGAAGATCGGCCTTGTCACTAAGAAGGGCGTCAGCACCCGGACAATCTTCTCGAACGGTACCGCCCGCGGAACCAGATAGTTCTCATGGTAGCCGTAACTATTGCCCTTCCCGTCGGAGTTGTTCTTGTATAAGAAATATTGTTCACTCCCCCGCGCCTTTGCGAGTCTCTGAAGACTCTGCGCGAGGATCCGTTCTCCGATTCGCTCGAAGGCCACCACTTCCCGTGGAGTCGAACACTCCGGCGTGGAGTACTCCGGATGGGCGCCATCGACATATAACCGCCCACCGTTGGCGAGGACTTTGTTGAGTTGACGATTGTAATCGGGATTCGGCTGCTCGCGCTCTCCATCGGCTTCAAATCCCCTGGCGTCTAAGAGCGGATTTTCGTTTTCGTAATCCCAGATCGCGTTCGGGGCGGGTAACCCAGGATAGTGTCCGATGACGGCAATAGAGCCGGTCACAGGATCTGACGAAGCCTGCTCCTTCGCCGCGATACCGAACTCCGTTTCCGTACCCAGCACTCGCATACGATTTGTCGGAGTCTGTTCTTGCATGAGAATCAGTTAGAGGTAGTGGCCAGTGGAAACCGTTTCAATTTGGCGAGATTCGCTTGGCCCGCCGCTGATCGTCCGAAGGTGCACGATCTTCTCGCCTTTCTTGCCGGCGACTTTTGCCCAATCGTCCGGATTGGTCGTATTCGGAAGATCTTCGTGCTCCTTGAATTCTTCACGGATCGCTCGCACCAGATCATCTGACCGGAGGCCGTGTCCTTCCTGGGCGATCGCCCGCTTCACGGCGAATTTCTTCGCGCGCGACACAATACCTTCGATCAGCGCTCCGCTGGCAAAATCCTTGAAATAAAGCACTTCCTTCTCGCCGTTGGCGTATGTGACCTCGATGAATTTATTCTCTTCACTCGGCGCATACATAGTTTTCACGGTCCTCTCGATCAACAGATCCACGAGCGCCTGTCGATCCCCTCCACAGCGATCCACCTCGTCCTGGGCAAACGGTAATTCCGTCGATACATACTTTGAGAAAATGTCTCGCGCAGCGATTGCGTCCGGGCGTCCGACTTTGACTTTCACATCCAGCCGGCCGGCGCGGAGGACCGCGGGGTCGATCAAATCCTGCCGGTTGCTGGCCCCAATCACAATCACGTTGCGTAATCGCTCAACCCCGTCGATCTCGGAGAGGAACTGCGGCACAATCGTGGATTCGATATCGGACGATATGCCTGTACCACGGGTCCTGAAGAGCGCATCCATTTCATCGAAAAAGACGATCACCGGATGGCCGTCCTCCGCACGCTCTTTTGCTTTCTTGAAGACCTCGCGCACTTGCCGCTCCGATTCCCCCACGTACTTATTGAGCAGTTCTGGCCCTTTAACGTGCAGGAAATAGCTGCGAATTTCTTTTCCTGCGCGATGGCCCAATTTCTTAGCAATCGAGTTGGCCACAGCCTTGGCAATGAGTGTTTTCCCACAGCCCGGAGGCCCATAGAGCAACACGCCCTTCGGCGCACTCAGTTTGTATTCGGAAAAAATGTGTGGATGGAGGAACGGCAACTCCACCGCATCGCGGACTTGTTCCAATTCTCTCTGAAGGCCGCCGATGTGTGCATAATCGACATCGGGTACCTCTTCCAATACGAGCTCTTCCGCTTCCGACTTGGGCAATTTTTCAATGACGTATCCAGAGCGCGGATCGTATAGCAGGTGGTCGCCGACGCTCAGCCGTTCGACCAGCAACGGGTCGCCCAATTCGGCGACCTTTTCCTCGTCGAAATGGAGCGTCACCAGCGCGCGCCCCCCCTCCAGCACGTCCCTCAAGCGAACAACCTCACCCTGACTATCGAACCCCTTAGCTTCGATGACGTTGAGCGCCTCGTTCAAGATGACTTCCTGCCCCTTCCGAAGCTGCTTGCTCTTGATAGAAGGGTGGAGACTGACTTTCATTTTCCGTCCAGACACGAACACCGTCCCCGTACCGTCTTCGTTAATGCAGGAAAATATGGCATATGCCGACGGCGGCGCCGCCAGCTTGTCCACTTCGGCGCGCAAGGTTTCAATCTGAGCCTTGGCTTCTTGCAGAGTAGCAACGAGTTTTTCGTTCTGTTTATTGGCTTGTTCGAGCTGGTAGCGTGACTGGTACAACCGGCGGATTTCTTCTTCCATCGACTGGATTTGCACACGCAGTTTGTCGACTTCCCGCGTATGCTCGTCGTTCTTGCGCATCATGTCCGCGTCACCTTCGGACAACTACCGCGTGATTTTCTTGACGGAATCCCGAAGAGACGGAAATCGCTTCGATCGCCCTTTTCTGTCTTCCATACCTCCACTCGGCGATTCGTCTACCACTGCGAGAAGTGCACATCACCACTCGGGTGTTTGTCTACGATTCTAACACCCAACCTCAGGGTGGTCAACTAGACTGCGTGATCGTGCACGACAGAAGTGCGGAATGATGAATCATTGCGGAGTCAATGCCGCCAACATTTCGCGGGTTGCCGCGGCGACATCGTCGCGTGCAAGAATGGCTCCGATCACCGCGACGCCATGAGCGCCGGCCCCTCTGACATCGGGCACCGACGCACTTGTCACACCGCCCACGGCAAATACCGGAATGGGCGAATAACGGCAGGCCGCTGTCAACATCGCCAACCCCAACGGAGGTCCGAACGGCCGCTTTGATGGCGTATCGAAAATCGGACCGAAGAGTACATAGTCTGCTCCATCCCGATTTGCCTGCTCCACTTCACTGAGGGAATGCGTCGAGACTCCAACCAGGCGATGAGCTCCGACCAATTGGCGGGCCACAGGCGCCGGCAAACTGTTCGCACGCAGATGCACGCCGTCGAGGCTCATGGCCAATGCCAGATCGGCACGATCGTTCACGATCAACGGAACGGCGCGCGGCGTCGTGATCGTTTGGATCTCGCACGCCAGCGCACGCAACTCACTCGTAGAGAGGTCACGTTCCCGAAGTTGGATGGCGGGCAATCCTGCGTTGACCGCTTGTTCGATGAGAGATGGAAGAGAGCGTCCACCTGTTTGAATACGATCGGTGACGAGTAGAAGGCGGAAATTAACAGAAGGCATACGATCAACAGTACTGAGATCTCAATGCTGAGGACTGAATCAGGAAGGATTGTGTTGCGGCCAATTCAGACCACAGTGCTCACACCTCAGCACTATTCTAAAGCATGCCTTCGATCGGACTGCTCGCCGTCGCGTAGAGTTTTCTCGGAATGCGGCCGGCCCTGTAGGCTAACCGGCCCGCCCATACAGCATATTTCATGGCTTCCGCCATTGTCAGAGGATCCCGCGCGCCGGCTATGGCCGTGTTCATGAGCACCGCATCAGCCCCATATTCCATCGCCAAGGCTGCATCGGATGCTGTCCCGACACCGGCATCGACGATGACCGGCACCGAAACGGACTCCATGAGAATTTTCAGATTATACGGATTTCTGATGCCCAGGCCAGACCCAATCGGCGCGGCCAATGGCATGACCGCCGGACAGCCGATATCGACCAGCTTCTTCGCCACGATTGGATCATCATTGGTGTACGGCAGCACGATGAAACCTTCTTTAATCAGAATCTTCGCCGCTTCGATCAGCCCCGCCGTATCAGGGAACAAGGTTTTCTCATCGCCGAGCACTTCCAGCTTGATGAGATCCGAGACACCGGCGGCGCGGGCCAGACAGGAATATCGCACCGCATCCTCTACCGTGTAACAGCCGGCCGTGTTGGGTAAGATGGTGTACTTCTTGGGATCGATATAGTCGAGCAGGTTGTCGTTGGAACGGTCAGTAATATTGACGCGGCGGACTGCCACCGTCACGACGTCAGCGCCGGAGATTTCGATGGCCTTTTGGGTTTCGACGAAATCCTTGTACTTACCCGTTCCAACCCAAAGCCGTGACTTGAATTCGCGTCCTGCAATGATCAACCGATCGTCAGCCATGACATCCTCTCAGAATGATCCCCCGCCGATGAAACTCATGATTTCCACCCGATCCCCGTCATTGAGTGCACGGTGCGCGAACGCCGTGCGATCCAGAATTTCGAGATTCAGCTCCACGGCGACCTGCTCAGTCTTGATGTCCAAGTCTTGTAACAGATCGGCCACCGTGGCGCCGCGGGGCCAGGCCTTGGCCTCCCCATTCACATGAATCCGAACCGTTTCTTCCATACCCTGGTATCCTATGAGACCGGAATTCGCCTTGTCAATGAACGTGCCCTTGCTCATAAGACTAGGAACATCGCACAATAGACCCACGATGGCACACGATAATAACCGACAGACCGCGGATCTGTTCCGAGCAATGGCCGATCTGCTCGCCACCCAACGAGCGAATCCCTATCGCGTTCGTGCCTATCGGCATGCTGCAGATTCGCTGTTGGCAATGGAGGACGATGTGGCAACCGTCGCGCAACGCGGTGGCCTGGAAGACATCGAAGGGGTTGGAAAGGACCTCGCGCGAAAAATCGTAGAATTTCTTGAAACCAGGACGATTCGGGCCTACGAAGAACTGAAAACCCCATTGCCGCTGGAGGTTAAGGGGTGGTCAACGCTACCAGGGTTTTCCGATTCACTCGTCACTTATCTCTATTTTCGGCTCGGAATTCGGACAACCGCCGATTTGAAACAGCTGATCGAATCCCACCTGCTGAGAACCCTTCCAGGGTTCTCAAGTTCGGAGGCCGTCTTGCTCGAAGCGATCCAGAAACTCGACGAAGCCACTTAGCTCTAAGAGACTGCTGGTTTCATCTCCTTGAAAATTTTCCAACTCTTCAGCAGCTCAACCGCCTTCTGCAACTGAGCATCTTGTTCAAGCGACAACTCGCCAAGCACCTCAACGGAGGGAACAGGCGGAGAAGTCCCGTGCTTAGAACCGGCTTCCTCCGGAGGCTTGAGACCGGCTGGAGACGTGTCTTTCCCTTTGGAAGGGTTTGGAGACTTGGACTCCGCTTGTTTTTCATTCGGTTTGCCCTCATCAGCCTTCGCGACCGGCGGCGCAGCGAGCTTTATTACAATATCGGGAGTAATGCCAGTTGATTGGATCGTCCGCCCCTTCGGCGTGTAATACTTCGCCGTCGTGAGGCGAAGACCCGATCCGTCGCCAAGCGCCAATATCGTCTGGACGGATCCTTTACCAAATGACGTAGTCCCAACAACCACTGCCCGCCCCCAATCTTGGAGCGCGCCCGCCACGATCTCCGATGCACTCGCCGAACCTTCATTCACCAGCACAATGATCGGCAAATCCTCCATTTGATCTTTGGATTTGGCGAACCATTCGTCTTTTTTGCCGTCCCGGCTTTTGGTGTAGACCACCAGCTTCCCGCTGGGAAGAAATTGTTCGGAGACATCGACGGCCGCCGTCAGCAATCCGCCGGGATTATTCCGCAAATCGATAATGGTACCTTGTGCCTTTTGTTCCCTGAACTGCTTGATCGCTTTGGCCAGATCCCTGCCTGTCGCCTCCTGGAACTGCGTGAGTCGCACATAGCCGAGGTTATCGATCATCTTGGATTTCACACTCTCGATCTTGATGGTGTCGCGGATCAAGGTGAAGATCAGCGGATCCGACGTGCCGTCCCGTTGAATCGTCAAATTCACCGTGCTGCCTTTGGGCCCGCGCATCTTCTGAACGGCATCCATCAGTGTGAGGTCTTTCGTTGTCTCGTCGTTCACTTTCACGATGAAATCACCGGCCCTGATGCCAGCCCGGTGCGCTGGGGTGCCTTCAATCGGGGCAATGACGGTCAAACGATTGTCTTTCACACCGATTTGAATGCCCACGCCGCCGAACTCTCCCTTCGTCTCGACTTGCATCTCCTTATACATTTCGGGGGTCATGTATGCGGAATGAGGATCCAGCGTCGCCAGCATCCCTCGAATGGCCCCTTGGATCAGATCCTTGGCTTTCGTTTCGTCCACATAGTGTCTCTGTACCTGATTTAGCACCTCGGAAAAGGTCTTGAGCTCCTCATACGTTTCGCTGGCATGGCCCGTCCGTTCCCAACCCTTACCGATCACGACTCCGCCGAGAAGCGCAATCGCAATCATTGGTACGACCACCCAAGACTTTCGCCGTGGCTGCTGATCCATCATCGTCGATATCCCTTCTTTTCGTTTTACTATCCGGTGAAATTTCGCGCCGGCGACATTACCGCTTCACCAACCATTGGAGCGGATCCACTGGGTCAGCTCCTTCGCGTAACTCGAAGTATAAAGTATTTTCTCCAATCACACCCGTATCTCCGGTTTCTCCGATCGGGTACCCTTCGGCAACCTGCTCTCCAACTTTAGTCAGAATCTTGGCGGCATGGGCATAGAGGGAAAAGAACCCATTGGCATGGTCGAGGATTATAACGAGTCCATAACCTTTCAACCAGTCCGCATAGACCACGGCACCGGGCATCACGGCATGGATCGAGCTGCCCTCTTTTGTCCTGATTTCTATCCCTTTGCGCTGAACATAGGTATTGAACGCCGGATGTTTTTGACGGCCGAAGAACGACACGACCTGCCCGTTGGCGGGCCAGGGCATCGCGCCTTTGGCCCCACGAGAAGGAACCGGCATGGGCTTCGGCTTGCTCGCCACCGCCCGGCGGCGGGCTTCCAATTCCCGCAGCAAACTGTCCACTCGGGATGCCGAGCGCTCGAGCTCTTCGACGGTCCGATTATACGCGTCTTTTTCTTGTGTAATCTTTGCCAGATAAACCTTCTTCTCTTTTTGGGTGGCACGGATCTCGGTAACCTTCTTTTCGATACTTTCCTTGAATGCCATCATGCCGGCCCGCACCTCGGCCCGTTGACGCTCGGCTTGCTCCATGCGGGCAATATCCTCCCGAAACAAAGCCAGCAATTCGTATTCCTTTTGGGACAACGTCGACACATACTGCCGGCGGCGCTGAAAATCCGCATAGGAGCCTGACGCCAGCAGCGCTTTCACATAACTGAACCGTCCTTCCATATATTGCACTCGGAAACGTGCCAGGATAGCCTCTCGTCGCGCTTCAATGCCAGTACGAATCGCCTCGATATGCTCCGTGATATTTTCAATTTCCCGGTCCTTCTTGCGCAGCTCCTTCGTGATCTCATGATGATCTTGGCGATGGCGAACCAGTCGTTCGTCCAATGATTGAATGCCCTGCAAGACTGATTCTCGTTTCTTTTCGGCTTCCTCCGCTCGTTTTCGTTTTTCCTCAATCTTTCCTTTCAATTGCTCGAGGGCTTTACGTTCCCGCTCGATCTTTTCGACAATGGGATCACTTGCCGCGACGGCACTCCCCTCCCACCCGCTCCACATCGACAGACACCAGACGATCGCCACAAACCATGGCCTCACCCTCGCGTCTCCCCAAATCTGCGCAAAGATACCATGCTGCCGGCAATTCCCAGCACCATCCCGATCCCGACAAACGCCGCGCAGCCTGATATCGGAAGAAACGTCACCAGACTCTCAATCTCGTTGAATCGGCCAACCGAGCCGATTTGTCGACGAAATAACTCAAATCCCAGCTTCAAGATGCTCAGCGACAGCGCACTGCCGCAGACCCCCAACACGGCACCCTCGATGACATAGGGGATCCGGATAAAGGTGCGTGTGGCCCCGATAAGGCGAAGAATCTCAACTTCTTCCCGTCTGGCGAACAGTGCAAGTCTGATTGTGTTCCCGATGATGGTGATGCCGGCCATGGAGAGGATCACCCCCACACTGATCGCAGCCAGCTCGATATACCGGATCAATTCGGCCAGTGCATCGATCCACTCCTGATTGTAATCGACTTTGGCCACGCCAGGCATAATGGTGACCCGCTCCGCCCACCGATTCACCGAATTCAACGACCGATAGTTCGGCGCCGGCGTGACGACAAACGACGCCGGCAACGGATTTTCGCCAAGTCCTTCGAGCAAATGAGAATCGGACGGAAATTGGGCTCGAAATTCACCGAGTGCCTGGTCTTTCGAGATATAGAAAAGGCCCCCCACCATTCGATCGGCCTTAAGGGTGTCTTCAAGCTCTTGGATGGCTTCCAGTGGGAGCCGGTCATCCAAATAGACGATCACCTTGATGTCTTCTTGCAACCAATTTGCTGCATGACGAAGATTCACATACGAGAGCACAAAGATCCCGACGCAGGTCAGCGTGAACGCCGTGGTTACAATCGCCACCACCGTGGTGGTGCGGTTCGTCCGCAGATTCGTCCACGCTTCACGGAAAAGATAGACAAGCCACCTCATACTGCTACGCGTCTCCTCCCTGCACCTCAGGTATGAGTACGCCCTGGATCAGCATCATCACGCGCCGGTTGACCAGCGTCATCACATGAGGGTCATGAGTGGCCACCACAACGGTCGTGCCTCGGGCATTGACCAACTTGAACAATTCGATGATCTCCGCGGTTCGTTCAGGATCCAGATTCCCCGTCGGCTCATCCGCCAGAAGCACGACCGGTCCATTGACGATCGCCCGCGCAATGCAGACCCGCTGCTGCTCCCCTGTCGAGAGACTGGCAGGTGACTGGTCTTTTTTATGCTCAACGTCGACCGCTCGCAACGCTTCCATCACCTTGCGACGGATCTCTGCCACCGAAGACCGTTGCACAAGCAAGGGTAACGCCACATTCTCGAACACGGATTTCTTGGGGAGCAGATGAAACTCTTGGAAGACCGTCCCGATCTTGCGGCGAAGGTAGGGTACCTCCGATTGTCTCAATTGACCGACATTCTTGCCCTGCACAAAAATCTGCCCTTGATCAGGCCGCTCCTCCCCGATCAGCATACGCAGCAACGTAGACTTTCCCGCCCCGCTCGGTCCCATGAGCAGAACGAACTCTCCCTTTCCGATTTCCAGCGTGAGGTCGGACAGCACGACACGGCGGTCATAGCTCTTCGACACATGGATCAACTGGATCATCGTCTCCTTCGGCCGGCATTCCCTGCCGACAATCTAGGCACCAGCATCGAACGCATTCTGAAGATGTTGGACGCGGCCCTGCGAGGCCGAGTGCCCCTGCACCAAGACGACGTCGAATCGGCACGATCGGTCCGCCCAGTGATGCTGTGCCGAATATTGGGACGCCAACGGCACAAGTTTGGCTTGTTTTCGCCGATTCACCGCCAACACCGTTCTCCCCAAAACATCCGTTGCCCGAGTTTTCACTTCGACAAAGACCAGCACTCTACGGTCTTCAGCCACAAGATCAAGCGCGCTCAGCGAGGTCCGTAGATTGCGCGGCAAGATCCGATGGCCCCTAGCCTGTAAAAACCGCTCCGCCAATAATCGAGGGCTTGTCCGAACTGATTGCGAGAGTCCTTTGAAGGGAGCCTGCCCATGAAGATCGGTTGGGCTAACCGGCTGACCCCGCAAAGCTGAGTTCAGCATTCTGTACCAAGGTGACCGCATCTCGTACCGGAGCGAATGTTCGTCGGTGGATCGGGCAAGGTCCGAAACGCGCCAGCATCCGCAAATGCTCCACCGTGCCATATCCCTTGTGCGAAAGGAAATCGTATTGAGGAAACATCTTATGGTACCCCGCCATCAGATGATCTCGTGTGACTTTCGCGATGATCGACGCCGCAGCAATTGAAACCGACAGCGAATCGCCCTTGATGATCGGTCGCAATGGGACACGGATCGCTGGGAGTGTGATGGCATCCGTCAAGAGAAAATCAGGGGCAGGAGCCAAGTTGGCAATCGCCCGGCCCATGGCCAGGCGGGATGCCTCCAAAATGTTACAGGCATCGATTTCGCCGGCATCGGCCGACCCTATTCCTACACCGATCGCTTTGTCCAGAATCAGGTGATAAAAATATTCCCGTTCAGCTTCGGTGAGTTGTTTCGAATCGTCGATACCGGCCAACCTCACATGGACAGGCACGATCACCGCCGCCGCGACGACCGGACCGGCCAATGGTCCACGCCCTGCCTCGTCGATGCCGGCGACACGGCGATACCCACGGCGCCGGGCTTCTTGCTCAAACTCATTGGCAGGCCCCATCAGGCTCACTCCCGAACACGGCGCTGTGTGAGACAAGCGGCCCCTGTACTCGGTAAAACTGTAGAACCGGGTAGTTAGGCCTTCGCGGGCTCTTTCGAAGTGGCTTGAACAGCAGCCGGCTGGGCGGACGACTTGCCCTCTCCGACAAACTCGCGTTCTTCCACTTTGGCGAACCGCCCTTTCTTCCCACGCAAGTAGTAGAGCTTTGCCCGCCGCACACGTCCTTGCCGAACGACATCGACCTTCGAGACGATCGGCGAATGCACCAGGAAAATTCGCTCAACGCCGATGCCGTAAGACAGCTTCCGCACGGTGAACGTTTCCGTATTCAAGGATCCCTTGCGGGCGATCACGGTTCCTTCGTACACCTGAATGCGTTCCTTATCCCCTTCGACGACTTTGACGTGAACTTTGACGACGTCCCCAATTTCAAAAGTCGGTGGTGATTTTTTTGTTAAGGATCGCTGAATACGCTCTAATTGATTCATTGACTTATCCCTCCCCCCCCGCTGCGTAACGGTGCCATTGATAGGCCTTCGTTCATCAATTCATTGAATAACCGTTGCTCTTCGCTCGTCAGGACTCGATCCCTGAGGAGATCGGGCCTTCTGAGATAGGTGCTGCGCAACGCCTGCTTCCGACGCCACAGGCGGATTGCCTCATGATGCCCGGACAACAGGACGTCCGGAACACCCAGGCCACGCACCTCCGCTGGCCTAGTATAGTGCGGATACTCCAAGAGAGAATCCGAAAACGATTCCTCGACCATAGACTGGGGATCACCCAACACGCCTGGAACCAACCGAGCCACCGCATCGATCAAGACGAGCGCCGGCAGTTCGCCTCCGGTCAACACATAGTCGCCGATGGATACCTCTTCCGGCGCCAAGGCCGTCCTGACTCGCTCATCGATCCCCTCATAATGACCACAGAGAATCACCATGCAGCGTGCTTCGCCCGCCAGATGCAGCGCATAGTCCTGCGTAAAGGGTCGACCATGGGGCGACGGAAACAGCAACCGGATCGTCTCACCACCTGCCTGAGCTTCTCCCATCAACGCATCCACTGCGCGCAAAATTGGCTCCGCCTTCATCACCATCCCGGCGCCGCCGCCGTATGGCACATCATCCGCTACCTTGTGGCGATCATCCGTGAAGTCGCGCAGATTGCGCACCGTGACATGAAGCAGCCGCTTTTCCTGGGCGCGCTTGAGCATACTCTGCCCCAGGACGGGAGCCACCATGTCCGGAAACAAGGTCAATACGTCGAACCGCAGCATCTTACTCGTCCATCTCACTCAGGATTCGAACGGTCATTATCCGGCGATCAAGATCGACAGCGGTCACCCATTCCTTGGCTGCTGGAATCAAAGTCTCCTTGGAACCTTGCCGAACCACAAAAACATGATTGCCCGGTACCTCCCAAATCTCCTCCAACACGCCGAGCGGCTGTTCCTGGTCCGTCTGAACGGCCAGACCTACCAAGTCACATTCGTAGTACTGACCGGTCGGAAGCGCGGGCGTGGTGCCACGAGGAGCCTGGACTAGCCCACCCGACCATATCTTCGCTTCTTCCGGTGTCGTCAGGCCTACAAATCTCATAATCAATTCTGTTCCCGCACGCTGCACAGTAGTGACGCTGGTTTCCAGCATCCGACCGTCCTTAGCCACCAATCGCACGTCCGTCAGGGCTTCAAATCGGCCTGGTACATCACTTAAAGGCCTGACTTTGACCTGCCCCTTCACCCCGAAGGGCCGCCCGATCTGTCCGACTATAACCGTCTCGATCGAGCCGACCATCTTTCACACACTTACTTTGCGGCGCCGCCCTTTTGTCCGGCCTTCTCCGCTTCGAATTGTTTCCACAAGCCGGACCGGCGAAGCAGAGTGCGCACGGTCACCGACGGCTGCGCACCTTGCCGCAACCAGGTTAGCACACGCTCTTGCTTGAGCTCCGGCACACCGGCTTCTTTCAACGGATCGAAGATCCCAAGAATTTCAAGGAACCGCCCGTCCCGCGCTTTGCGTGAATCAGCCGCGACCAGCCGATACATGGGGCGTTTGTGTCTACCTGTCCGAGCGAGTCTCAAATGAACAGCCACGGTCTCCTCCTTGATAAATAGCTTTCAGCAATCAGCTTCCAGCTTTTAATTTTGAACTGTCCTTACCGCATCGAGTTAAGAGCTGTACGCTAACAGCTGACTGTCTCTTCTCACATCGACCGCATGAGTTGGGTCAACTGCCGACGCCCCCCTGCACCGGTCATGGCTTTCGCCAGTTTCTTCGCCGACAAAAACTGCTTGATCAACCGATTGACCTCCTGCACGCTGGTGCCGCTGCCCCGCGCGATCCGCTTCTTTCGGCTGCCGTTAATAGTGGTGTGATCGCGGCGCTCGCGAATCGTCATGGAATCAATCATGGCAGCTATCCGTCCCATTTCTCGTTCTGGTTTGTCTCCTTCGATCGCGCTCTTGAACTTTTGCCCTCCCGGCAACATGCCGAGGATCTGATCCAACGAACCGAGACGACCCATTTGTCCCAGCTGAGTTCGAAAATCCTCTAGCGTGAACGTGTTGTTTGTCAATCGTTTCTGCGCCGCTTCCGCCTGCTCGCGCGAAAGAGTTTCTTGCGCCTTTTCGATGAGCGATAACACGTCACCCATGCCGAGGATGCGCGACGCCATGCGGTCCGGATGAAACACTTCCAGCGCATCCAGCTTCTCCCCCACGCCGAGAAACTTGATCGGCTTGCCGGTGACAGCCCGGATGGACAACACCGCGCCGCCGCGCGCATCACCTTCCACCTTTGTCAAGATGACGCCGGTCAGACCAATCTTCTGGTCGAACTGGCCCGCCATTGTCACTGCATCCTGACCGGTCATCGCATCGGCGACGAGTAACACCTCTTGCGGAGCCACCGCTGCTTTCACCGCGATGAGTTCCCCCATCAATTCTTCGTCGATGTGCAGCCGCCCACCGGTGTCCAAAACCACCAAATCGAATCCCTGCGCCCGCCCCTGTTCAACACCGGTCCGGCAAATACGCACGACGTCCGCCTGCGAGGCCTGTGCCTGATCCGCCCGGTAGACCTCACTCCCGAGATCGCGCCCCAAGGAACTCAACTGCTCGCCGGCCGCGGGCCGGCGAGGATCAGCGGCCACCAACAAGACACGCTTCCCCTGATTCTTGAACAAACGGGCCAGCTTCCCGCAGGTAGTCGTTTTGCCGGCGCCCTGCAAGCCGACCATCATCACCACGGTGGGGGGATGCGAACTGAGCGCAAGCCCCGCGCGCTCACGCCCCATCATTTCACTCAATTCTTCCCAGACGATTTTGACGACCTGATGCCCAGGAGTCAGGCTCTGCATAACCTCTTGGCCCACGGCTTTCTGGCGGACCCGCTCGACGAAATCCTTGACGATCTTGAAATTGACGTCGGCTTCAAGCAGCGCAAATCGCACTTCCTTGAGTGCCTCGGCAATGTTCTGCTCCGTGAGCACACCCTGCCCCCGAAGCTTCTTCAAAATGTTTTCGAACTTGCCGCTTAATGCATCAAACATAGGGCCACAAAGAAAGAGGCCATCGAAGCCTTACGCCAGATCTCCGATCGCCTCGAAAAATCTCGAAAAAAGGCACTGTCCAGTTTATAGAACCACGACAGCCAAGTCAAGAATGGGGAGGTCTGAGAGGTTGGAAACAAGCCTGTTACTGAAATTACCGGTTTTATTGACTTGCCGCGAGCCTTCCGATATGGTTCCCTTCAGTGTTTTCACAGCTCGGTGCGAGCAAGAGAAGAGGAGCACGGTTCTTGTGCGAAAATCGCCTTGGATTCTGTTCGTATTTCTGCTCATCGGAGGGCTGCTCGGGGGGATTCTTGGAGAAATTCTCCAGGTCATATCCCCTCAGGGGACGATCCAAAATATCTTCTCGACACACTTCTCAGTTGGTATCACCCAACCTCTCACGCTCGACTTGATTCTCGTCAAACTCACACTAGGCTTCAGGCTCAAGATCAATATCCTCAGCATTCTGGGTACGTGCGCGGGAGTCTATCTGTACAAACACGTGTAGGCAACCCTACACTCTTTCCCCCGGTACCGCATTGCTCTAACCTTTCGACAAATTTGGCTACATCAGACTGGAAACTTTTGGCATCTTGCAAATCGACCGGTCTTCTCGCAAAAACCTTCATCAATACGAGTGCCTGCTAGTTCACCACCGGTACAATATAACCAAGGACCTTCACTATTTCGATCGCTGCAACCGCCATGTCGGCCTACTTCGGCCTGAGCACAATGAGCTGCACAGGTACTCTTTGCCCCTCGTTCCCAATCGTGAAGTGAAAAACTCCTTGTAGCGGATTATCGGCATCCCCAGCCTCTTAGGTTGTGCTGAGAGACGAAGCCAGCGCATTCGGTTGAGCAGTCATCAGTGCCACGGCAAGATCGATGCCTTGCGTCGCGCGTAACACACCCCATGTCGACACGGCAAAACTGCCGATCAGGGCATAGGCTTGAAGCAAGCCACTCTCGCGGGCTTGTTCAAGCTGAATAATGACCTGGCTTAGAACTTTGGACAACACGCACGGCTCAACTCTTGGCGGCGTACACGCGAAGGACGCGCCTGCGGTTGGGAACTCATATCGAAAGTATACACGTATCCCTCCTAGCCTCAAAGGATGAATTCCTTGGGTCGGAGGCTAGGAAGGCACGTTCAATTCTTTCAGCCTCAGCGCCCGAATCCGGTTCCGCAGTTCCGCGGCCCGTTCGAACTCCAGCTTTTTGGCCGCTGCTTTCATCTCTGTTTCCAGTTGAGCAATGAGCTGTTCCGCCGTCCCCGCTGTTCCATAGGATTCGATCGATTCAGCCGCCAATTCCAACTGAACATAGTCCAGCTCGGCCACGGCATATTCCAGGGCAGGAATTCCCTTTTTCACACTGGTGGGCGTAATGCCATGCGCCCGGTTGTACTCTGCCTGAATCCCACGACGCCGGTCCGTTTCTTCCATCGCCATCCGCATCGAATCGGTCACGAAATCGCCATAAAAGATCACCCGTCCGTCAATGTTGCGCGCCGCCCGCCCCGCCGTTTGGATGAGCGACCGATAGGAGCGCAGGTACCCCTCCTTGTCCGCGTCGAGAATGGCCACCAAGCTCACCTCCGGCAGGTCGAGACCTTCGCGTAACAGATTGATGCCAACCAGTACATCAAATTTCCCCAGGCGCAAGTCCCGTATGATTTCCGCCCGCTCCAGCGTCTTGATATCGGAATGCAGATACCGCACCTTCACACCGAGGTCATGGTAATACTCCGTCAGGTCCTCGGCCATGCGCTTCGTCAGCGTCGTGACGAGGATGCGCCCTCCCTTGGCAACTTCGGTGCGTACCTGCCCCAGCAGATGATCCACCTGCCCTTTCGCCAGCACCACATCGATCTGCGGGTCCATTAGGCCCGTCGGCCTGATGATCTGTTCAACGACCTCACCTTTGGCATGCTCCAGCTCGTACGGGCCCGGCGTCGCTGACACATACACCACTTGATGAAGACAATGCTCGAACTCTGCAAACTTCAGTGGGCGATTATCAATAGCAGATGGAAGGCGAAAACCATAGTCCACCAAAGTGCGTTTCCGGGAATAGTCCCCCTCGTACATACCCCCGACCTGTGGGACCGTCGCATGTGACTCATCCACAATCAGCAGGAAGTCTTTGGGGAAGTAATCCAACAGTGTTGGAGGCGGCTCACCCGGCGCCCGTCCGCTCAAATGGCGAGAGTAGTTCTCGATACCATGGCAATAGCCCATGGCGCGGATCATTTCCAAATCAAATTTCGTGCGCTGCTCGAGCCGCTGAGCTTCCAACAATTGCCCAGCTTTCTTGAAATAGGCCAGGCGCTCGTTGAGTTCCTCTTCAATGCCTGCGATAGCTCGCTCATAGCGGTCCGGCGCGATGAGATAGTGCGTATTGGGATAGATGGCGATCTTGGGTAACTTACCCAGGGACTTCCCCGTGAGTGGGTCGATCTCATGAATGGCATCGATCGTGTCACCGAACAGTTCAATCCGCACCGATTTGGCTTCGGACGACGCAGGGAAAATTTCGATCACGTCTCCCCGCGCGCGAAACGTCCCGCGATGAAAATCGATATCGTTGCGTTCGTACTGAATCTCCACGAGTTTCGCCAAGATCTTCTCCCGCCTAATCTCTGCTCCTTCCTCCACATATACGAGCATATCGTGATAGACCTCAGGCGAGCCCAGCCCGTAGATGCACGAGACCGACGAAACGATCAGCACGTCGTTGCGCTGAAGCAAAGAGGTCGTCGCCGCATGCCGCATCTGATCGATCGCGTCGTTGATCGATGCATCCTTCGCAATGTAGGTATCGCTTTGCGGAATGTATGCTTCCGGCTGGTAGTAATCGTAATAGCTGACGAAATATTCAACGGCGTTCCGCGGGAAGAACTGCTTGAACTCTTGATAGAGTTGCCCAGCCAAGGTTTTGTTGTGGACGAGCACAAGTGTCGGTTTTTGCACCCGCTCAACCAAATTGGCCATGGTAAACGTCTTGCCGGATCCAGTAACGCCAAGAAGCACTTGATGAGTCTTTCCGGTCCACACGCCGCCCGTCAATTTGGTAATGGCCTCCGGCTGATGACCACAGGGTTTGAAGGGCGCTTCAAGTTTAAACGGGGTCATACGACGCTCCGATGGTCATCTTACCAAATGCCCAAGGACAGGATAAAAAAGGGGGCTGCCGGAACGTCCGGCAACCCCCCCTCTGTTCGAGCCGAGTGTGGTCGGATCAGTTTCGGCCGCCTCCATACCCTCCACGGTTACCGCCACCGGAACGGGATTCCTGCGGGCGTGCTTCGTTAACCGTCAATGTGCGGCCGCCAAACTGTGTCTCGTTCAGCGCGGAAATCGCTGCCTGCACTTCAGTATCAGTCGACATTTCCACGAATCCAAATCCCCGGGATTGCCCGGTGAACTTATCCGTGATGATCTTCGCCGACACCACAGACCCGTGCGCAGCAAACAGATTGCTCAGTTCTTGTTCAGTCGTTGAATACGGCAATCCACCAACATAAATCTTCGCACCCATCAGACTCCTCCTTTGAAAATGTGATATTGTTTTGGACGTGAGAGAGATACGGGGAAGCAATGGGTCGAATACGTGTTCAACACGGCAGCGACTGAGCTCTGATCTCCAATCTGGTTCCCAGATTGGACCAAAACAACAACCGTTCAGGTCTTGTCATTCTCCGCACTTTCCTGCCAGGCCGTTCACATTCAAGCGGCATCATGGTATCCCAGACAAATGAATAAAGGCAAGCACTGAAGTCTCCCCTCTACTCCTTGTACAAGGACTCCCC
>VGXB01000032.1 GCA_016873515.1 Nitrospira sp. | reverse complement strand
GTCGAACGTCGAGCACGAATGAGGCAGCGAATGATCGATTCCAGACGACTATGGTCGCCGGAAAATTCACGATGCAGTCTGGTTGGAATCCAGAGCGGCATCAGGCGAGCGAACACCGAGTCGTACTGGAGCTTAATGAGATGCTGTCCCGTTGTGATGGCCTGTGTCACCGTTCGGGCGTCGGCTCCAATGTCCTGTCCGAACAGGACGCGCCAAATTACGGAGAGCGTGATCTGCGTCATGGCGTGTCCGATATCGATTGTGGCGCTGTCGTGCCACGAGGCGGTCACACCGGCGGTCACCTCCGTGATCAGATCTGTATAGGACGAGACATGGTCCCCATGAAAATGCGGCAGGACGAGTTGTCGTTGCCGATGATGAAGTGTCCCCTCCGTATGTAACACGCCTCGCCCAAACACGCGAGCTTCTACCGGAGGAACCGGGGCCTTTGTGTAATTGTCTTGGTTGACGACCAGCACATGTCGGACATCGGCCGGATTATTGAGCAGATAAATGGCTGGATCGTGTTCACGCAGAAGCCATGCGGCGAGTATTCCCATGGGAAGTTTTACCACGTCGCCGTATTTGTGGCAGCGCAGCAGGTAGCCCAAACTGTCTGTTTTAAACTCGGGGGAAAATCCTAACCAACGGGAGACCGGTGGGCCCGACAGCATAACCGAGGGATTAGCGCGGGTACTCATGCAGCCACATCACATACAGGCCAAGACATACACTGGTGCGCATGACACATTCTCACACCGGCTTCAGCCGGGCGAGCGCCCAGTTACCTCGCTGGCACCCAGGATTAATTCGCAACTTTCAGCAGCCATCCATCCGCGCGATCACATTGATTGGGGCCGGTGGCGAATATCTCGATTCGAATATACGTGCTTTTGACGGTGTCGGGCAGTTTGCCTTTCACCAAGTATCCGTTACTGACCGTGGTAACGGTGAGGGGAACTTTTTGGCCCTTGATGATGACTTTAATACTTTCTGAGGAGGTTACCTTGGAAGCGAGAAATGAAAATTCAGATTTCGAAGGCACCTCTGTATTGTTGTTGTCCATTGAGAAGGGAGCCGGTGTGTATGCGGAGAAGATGACCTGATTACATGGATCGGTGCTGCTGGAATTAGAACTGGCATCATATGCCACCACGGTACCAGGCATGCCGGAGGCCATCACTGCAACAACAAGTAAGAAAATGGTTCGTAAACTCACGATTCTCTTCCTCCCTGTGTAGGTAATAGAGGTGAACGGACTGACGCGTATATTGAATCGTATTGTAACGCGTGAGGCAAAAAAAACAACCCTGCACGATTGAGCCGGACACGTTATTGATCTAAGGGGTATCCCCTCTACTGCGGTGTGGTGTTCACTGAGGCACACGCCGCTCGTCGCCTTGAACTTGGGCAGGTCATTTGCTAATCTGACTATAGTTTATCCAAGTGGAATACGCCTGTTTTCCCCATTCTGAGAATCAAGGAGCATCAACATGCCTGGCATGAAGCGAGCATTGATCAGTGTGTCGGACAAGACCGGGGTCATCGATATTGCGAAGGGTTTGGAAACGCTTGGTGCAGAAATTCTTTCCACCGGTGGGACGGCCAAAACCTTGCGCGACGCAGGCGTGAAGGTGACGGATGTGGCGGCCTATACCGGTTCGCCGGAGATTCTCGACGGTCGGGTCAAGACCCTGCATCCAAAGATTCATGGCGGCCTTTTGGGCCGTCGGTCTTTGCCGGCCCATGTTGAACAAATGTCCCAGTACGGCATTGGTCCGATCGATGTTGTGGTGGTGAACCTGTATCCCTTTGAAACGACCATTGCCAAGCCCGGCTGCCACTTTGAGGATGCAATTGAGAATATCGACATCGGTGGACCGTCGATGTTGCGTTCCGCGGCGAAAAACCATGAGGATGTGTTGGTCTTGGTCGATCCATCGGATTATTCGCGAGTGCTGGACGCGGTGAAGGCAAATACGGTGCCCCCTGGGCTCCGGCGAGAATTGGCGATGAAGGTGTTCCAGCATACGGCACGCTACGACAGTTTGATCGCCGGCTATCTCGAGAAACAGGCGCAGGGTGGGGATGTGAAGTTTCCCAAGGTGCTCTCGCTGCAATTCGAACTCGCGGAAACCTTGCGTTACGGGGAGAATCCACACCAACAGGGCGCATTCTATCGCGAGCTGAATTCCCATGAACCGTCCGTCTCGCGTGGGACGATTCTGCACGGCAAGGCCATGTCGTACAATAATTTCCTTGATGCGAATTCCGCTCTTGAACTCGCCAAGGAATATGAGGCGTGCGCGGTCGCAATCATCAAGCACAACAATCCCTGTGGTGTGGCCCTTGGCAACACACCCGTTGAAGCTTATGTGAAGGCGAGGGAGACTGATCCGATCTCCGCCTTTGGCGGGGTGATCGCGTTCAATCGTCCGGTTGATCTGATTGCGGCCAAGGAGATCACGTCGACCTTCGTTGAGGTCGTGATTGCGCCGGGCTTTCTCGAAGACGCTTTGGCCGAATTGAAGCGGAAGAAGGATTTGCGTCTCTTGGATGTCGGGCAACTCACGAAGGGGAAGCAAGAGGGGTGCGACCTCAAGAAGCTGGTCGGCGGGCTGATCGTACAAGATCGTGACCTCGGTATGCTGCCAGATCTGAAATCGCTAAAAGTGCCGACGGTCCGGAAACCGACGAATGAAGAATATGCCGCCTGTGCCTTCGCCTGGACGGTTTGCAAACACGTGAAGTCGAACGCGATCATCTATGCCAAACCTGGACAGACGGTAGGGATTGGCGCGGGGCAGATGAGTCGGGTCGATAGTGTCAAGCTTGCGGCCATGAAGGCACAGATGCCGGTGAAAGGCTGCGTGATGGCCTCAGATGCATTTTTCCCATTCCGCGACGGACTCGATGCCGCGGCACAAGCTGGTATCACCGCCGTCATTCAGCCTGGCGGATCGATTCGGGATGCCGAAATCGTCAAAGCAGCGGACGAGCATGGCATGGCGATGATTCTCACCGGCATGCGCCATTTCCGTCATTGACGGATGCTGAAACCCCACGCATGAAAATTCTCGTTGTCGGAAGCGGAGGGCGCGAGCATGCGATAGTGTGGACCCTTGCACAGAGTACTCGTAACGCCACCCTCTATTGCGCGCCTGGCAATGCCGGCATTGAATCATTGGCTACGTGCGTCCCTCTCAAGGCCGACGATGTCGATGGACTGAAAGACTTCGTCCTGCGTGAACGGATTGATTTGACCGTTGTCGGGCCGGAGGCTCCGCTCGCGCTCGGCATCGTCGATGAGTTTCGCAGGGCGAAACTCAAGATTTTTGGTCCCACCAAGAATGCTGCACGGCTCGAAGCCAGCAAGGTCTTTTCCAAAGAGATCATGGCGCAGGCCAACATTCCTACTGCGCGTGCGAAGAGCTTCGCCGAAACGGTCGATGCGCTCGATTATCTCGAACAACACCCGCTCCCTGTTGTGATCAAAGCAGACGGGCTTGCCCAAGGCAAAGGAGTCATTATTGCGACGAGCCGAGAACAGGCCCGCGATGCCGTGATTGACTCGATGGAGAAGGCGGTGTTTGGCTTGGCAGGCAAACAGGTCTTAATTGAAGAATATCTCGACGGCGAAGAATTAACTGTCATGGCATTTACGGACGGCCAGACCGTCGTGCCGATGTTGCCGGCACAGGATCACAAGCGTATCGGGGATGGCGATACCGGCCCTAATACCGGCGGGATGGGGGCGTACTGTCCGGCGCCCTTAGGTACGCCGGCCCTCCGTGAACACGTGACGCGCACGATTTTGCAACCGATTGTTGAGATCATGGCTCGCCTGGGGTCGCCGTTTCAGGGGGTGCTCTATGCCGGTTTGATGGTGGTGAAAGGTGTGCCCTATGTTTTGGAGTTCAATGCTCGGATGGGGGATCCTGAAACGCAGGTGGTTTTGCCGTTGCTGAAGACGGACTTGATCGAGATCCTCCAGGCGGTCGTCGAACATCGGCTCGACCAGCTGGTCGTCGAATGGCACGACGAAACGGCAGTGTGTGTTGTGATGACGTCCGGGGGATACCCCGGTTCTTACCAGCAAAGCATGCCCATTTATGGTTTGGCGGACCAGGAAGTACGCCGGGCTATGATCTTTCATGCTGGGACGGCCATGAAGAACGGGATGGTGGTCACGGCCGGGGGGCGTGTCTTGGGAATTACCGGACGGGGCGTAACATTAAAAGAGGCTCAGGCCCAGGCCTACGAGACCGTGGCGGGTATTAGCTTCCAGGACTGTTATTATCGGAAGGATATCGCACATCGAGCTCTTCGTTGATCGCGCGGTCCTGCATTGATGAGTATCAATCAGATCGAAGATCCGCCGCTCTCGACAGGGCCGGACGAACATGTTAGACACAGTGGGACTGGATGGGTCGTAGACTGAAAATTCACAGGACACCGTGCGGTGAGGAGGAAGTGCGATGACGAATACGAAGAGGCAGGTGGTACGGCGAGTATTGGGGATGGCCCTGGGGTTCGGCTGTTTCTTGAGTGTAGCGGGGTGCGACTACTGGCCGCCGGCACTACACGCACAACTTGAAGAGCTACGCTCGGAAATGGACACCTTAAATATGGAGAAGACTCAGCTGCAGAGCCAGGTCAATGATCTCTCAATGGCACGGCAAGATCTTCAACTTCGTTTCGACGAACTGAGTCGAGTCAACCGGGAGAAGACGGAAGTCATTGCAGGTATGCAACGTCGGCTCGAAGCATCACGCGGCAAAGGGAGCAAGGTACTGGCTTTGGGGAAAGCTCCAGCCAAGGCGAAGACAAACCTGTCTGCGACGTCCCTGGTGAAGAAAAAGCCTGTGGTGAAGCGGTAGGCAGATCCTGTTAGCTTGAACTTGACGAAGTCCCTGATGACGTGGGTGTGCTCGGCGGTGAGGATGCAGGCGCTGCCGTCGAGGGGCTAGACGTAGGTGAAGCAGAGGATTCGGTTGCCGCGGCCGTGCCGGGTTCTTTCTTCACGGCGGCTCCCGAGTCTGTGGACTCGCCGGACGGGGGTTTCATCTTGTTGGAGTAGTCGGTAACATACCAACCGCTTCCCTTGAACATGATGCCAGGCGAAGAAATCAACCGCCGCACTGGTTGTCCACATTGCGGACAGAAGGAAAGCGGATCATCCTTGATGCTTTGCTTGGCTTCAAACTTGTGGGAACAATTATCACATTGATATTCATAGGTTGGCACGGGATATCCTCCAAGCGGTACTCATGGTCTCTGTCGAGTCATAACGTCAGTTCCTGCCGAGTCAAGCACTACACCCTTCATGCGGCCAAGTTTTTGAACGCCTCCTCGATCCGCCGAATCCCTCTCTCGATAGCCTCCATGCCCGTCGCATAAGACAATCGAATATGCGTGCGACTGCCGAAGGCTTCTCCCGGGACAACGGCCACCCGCGCATCCCTCAGGAGATACTGGGCCATGTCGTGCGGTGACTCGATCGGTCCGGCTGGCCCCTGACGTCCGAGTATTCCAGCAATGTTGGGGAACGCATAGAAGGCCCCGCCTGGCAGGCGGCAGGACACCCCAGGAATCATATTGAGTCGATCAACGATAACCTTGCGCCGCCGATCGAATTCGACGACCATCTTCTCTGTGAAGGGGCCGCCAAGCTTCAATGCCGCGACGGCGGCTTTTTGTGAGATCGAGCAGGGGTTTGATGTGCTTTGGCTTTGAATGTTTGCCATGGCCGTCACAAGGTCCTTGGGACCGGCTGCGTAACCGATACGCCACCCGGTCATGGCATAGGCCTTCGAGACACCGTTGATGATGATGGTCCGTTCAGCAACTTCGGGACTCAGTGTCGCGATACTTCGGTGAACGGCACCGTCATAGAGCACTTTCTCATAGATTTCGTCGGAGATGATGAGCAGTTGATGCCGGAGCGCGATGCTGGCAATCGCTTCGAGCGTTCTCCAATCGTAAACGGCACCCGTCGGATTACTTGGACTATTAACGAGGATGGCTTTGGTTCGTGGCGTCACCAGCCGTTCCAGCTTGTCCGGATCGATGGCGTACCCGGCGGCTTCGTCTGTTGGAAAAAAAACGGGAGTTGCATCGTTTAGCAGCGCTTGATCGGCGTACGATACCCAGTAGGGAGTCGGAATAATGAGTTCATCGCCGGATTCCAAGAAGGCTGCGGCCAAGTTGTACAGCGAGTGTTTGGCGCCGCAAGAGACAAGAATCTGGGCTTTTTCATAACGGAGCCCTTGTTCCGACTGGAATTTGTCGATAATCTCCTGCCGAAGCTCATCGATGCCAGACGACGGGGTGTATTTTGTAAACCCAGCTCGGATCGCGGCTTCAGCTGCAGCTTTCACCGGTTCAGGAGTATCGAAATCCGGTTCGCCTGATGAGAAATCAATGACATCAATACCTTGGGCAGCCATCGACTTGGCGGTAGCGGTCATGGCGAGCGTCGGAGACGGAGTAATCCGTCCGACTCGAACGGCAAGTTTCATGATTTGAGGCTCCAGATGCGTTCTTGCAAGCGGCGCGCGACTTCAGGGTGCAGAAATTCTGTCAGACACCCACCATGGTGGGCAACATCCTTAATAATGGTAGAGGACAGATATGAGTATTCTTCGCTCGGCATCAGGAAGACAGTTTCGACATGCTTGGCCAATTTTCGGTTGATAAGAGCCATTTGAAATTCGTGTTCAAAATCGGAAATGGCGCGCAGTCCTCGAATAATCGCGTGGGCTCCAGTTCGTTCGACATAGTCGACCAGCAGTCCTTCGAACGTTGTGATTTCTACCTGACCAAGGTTTTTCATGACGAGGGTCACCATCTCCAGACGTTCAGCGAGATTGAAGAGAGGATGCTTGGCTGGGTTCGGCGCGACCGCGACGACGACTTTGTCGAACACGCGCAGGCTTCGGGTGAGAATGTCGGTGTGTCCATGTGTTACCGGATCAAACGTGCCGGGGTAGATGCCGATCTTCATCGCTGTTTAGTATCTGGAATGGAATAGCGCGATAAGGCAGTATCACCGTACCGATAGTGCCGAGTTCTGATCGCAGAGCCTAGAGAAGAAGGGACGGAGGTTTTGTTCGCATGTTCAAGGATCAGCCATGTCTCGGCGGTAAAGAACCGGTTCACCATCGTCTCGGTCAACAGATCAATAAACTCGTGCGTCCTCATGTAGGGGGGATCGGCAAAAATGATCTGATAGGGACCGCCCCATCGGTCGGGTCGCTGGAGAAAGTGTTCAACCGGGTGCGCGTATATCGTCATGCCGTTAGCGATTTTGCACTCCTCAACGTTTCGGCGCAGCAGTGTCAGCGCTGCAGCATCGGATTCCACGCAGGTGACATGGGCTGCCCCCCGGCTTAAGGCTTCAACGCCGATGGCACCGGTTCCTGCATAGAGATCAAGGAAGCGGCTATTCAGCAGTCGATTCCCAATGATCGAAAAGAGCGCTTCACGCACCCGATCGGACGTGGGACGAATTGCTAATCCTTGTGGCCTGCGAAGCCGCCGTCCACGATGAGTTCCCGCAATAACACGCATGGCAGAAAGCTGTCGCGACGCTTGAGCGGATGAAACTCTAACACAGCGATTTTGCAGGGGTCAAGAACGGTCCATGGGGAGAGAGGCTCACTGATGAGAATTCAACTACTTGCGGTGTATCCCTACAGGCAGGTCAGTCTGTGATACGCGAGCACGGGATCAACACCGAGCTCTTTTGGCACTCGTGGCGTGAAAGGGCTATGACTCAGTCAGGCCACTCAAACGCGGCTCAATCCACTAATGACAATCCCTGTCGACTCACCGCAGATTGGACATCATGAAAGCGCGCTGCACTTCGCACATGGCAACGGGTTGAGGCTCGCGTGCTACCAGACTCTTTCTTCGGTTATTGGAAATTGTCCGATCGATAATGGCGTCGCAATGAATTCATTTCTAGACATAGAAAATTAGAAAGAAATCCGAAAACCACTCCAACATCATCATCTCGTTGCACTTCAGGCATTCCATCGTATCCTCCCCTGTGGCTAAGTGTGCAGCTGGTGGTCTAAACAATAAGAACGGCAAGAACTGCACTGAATTGGCACATCTCGCTATTTCAACGGGTTATGCCATGGCAGGGCTAAAAGCTGCCGAGTTTGTTAGTGCAAACCGTCCGCGGTGTCAGTTTTTGTGCAGTGACGAAGGATTCTCGATGAGCGCACATGATCATGAAGAGTGGATCACCGTGCTTGTGCCGTTGACGGAATTGCTGAAATATGCGCCGGCCCTTAACGGCATGACGGGCGAGCAGGGGAGCTATGTCATGGAGTTTATCCGATATGAGGAAGTGTCGAGGGATCTCGTCGCCAGAATTATTGGGCCGCACAAGGCAGATCGACACGCCGTCGCAGTGCACTGACAAGAGATTCAGTTAGTAGGCGTGAGCACTACGTAGAAGGCGTGTGTCTCGCGCAGCACTCGAAGCAACACAGTATCCCTACGGCGGATCTCGCTGATCGCCGCCGTGAAATCCTCAGCACTGAGGATTTCACGGCGATTCACTTCTATGATCAGATCACCCTCCCGGAGTCCTTCAGCCTGGGCCAAGCTGCCAGGCTCCACCTTCGAGATGAGGGCCCCTTTCGCTTCCTTTAGATTGAACTGTTCGGCCAAGGCTACGGTGAATTCCTGTATCTCGAGGCCGAGCTGCATCTCGCTTTTGGGTGAACGAGGGGAAGTCGCCGCGGCTGCCTCGCGGCGTTCACTCAGACGAATATCCAGCGTTACACGCATGAAATCACGCATAACTTCGATCTTCGCCGTGGCTCCCGGTGTGAACGTCCCAATCACGCGTGACAGTTTATTGGGAGAATCCACCACAAGATCGTCGATTTTGATGAGGATGTCACCGGGCTTGATACCCGCCGCAGCCGCCGGATCATTGGGGAAGACCTCATTGACAAGCACACCTTCGTCTTCCGCCACGCCGAACTTTTTGGCCAGCTCCGGGGTCAGCGGTTGAATGCCGACCCCCAACCAGCCGCGTGCCACTCGGCCTGCTGCTGACAAGTGCTCAATCACCTGTTTGGCCATGTTCGATGGAATGGCGAATCCGATGCCTTGGGCGAAATTGATAATGGCGGTATTGATCCCAATGACCTCTCCATGAAGATTGATGAGAGGACCACCGGAATTGCCGGGGTTGATCGACGCATCGGTTTGAATGAAGTTTTCGTACCGAGATAAGTTGATATTCTCTCGGCCGACGCCACTGACGACCCCAAGTGTGACGGTACGGTCGAGGCCAAAGGGGCTTCCCACCGCCAGTACCCATTGCCCCACTTTTACCATAGCAGAATCGCCAAATCGCGCGCTCGGCAACGGCCGATCGGTTGTCACTTTGAGGAGGGCCAAATCTGTATCGGGATCCTTGCCAACGACCTGGGCAGTCAATCTCATTTTGTCGGAGAATCGAACGTCGACTTCGACGGCATCGCCGATCACATGGTTATTGGTAACAATGTACCCCGTGCCGTCAACAATTAGCCCGGATCCTGACCCTGTTGCATTTGGAGTGCGGTCATTTCCCCGATCACGTGCACGGCTGCTACCGGTGACGGGAAAGAGACTGACGACCGTGGGCGTCGCCTGTTCAGCCAAATCAGTAATGACCGCTTGAATTTCTTCCAGGAGGCGAATGCCTTTGGAAACGTGAGTAGCAGTGTCAGCGCTCTGTTCAGCTCGGAGCGGCGCCGTATCAAGGAGTGTTCCCAGTGTGAAGACCACCCACACGACGAGGCCACGCGATCTGAGGTACGATCTGATGCTCATGCCATCCGTGCCATAATGATAATGAAGTCTGCTGGATATCTCTACCGAACCTAGGCAGATTGTGCGGAAGGAGCGTGAAGTACCCGTTCAGCGATAAACCAGGGGGCAATGTGATCTAAGTCCACCTCCATGCCAATCAGAACAACGATATCGTTCGGGCGAAACATCAGATTGTCGGACGGTGCGAGAACAAAAGAACCACGCAGGATTGCCACCACGCGGACTGATGAAGAGTGCGGCAGCATGTTGATGGATTGGCCGACTACGGCCGCATTTCTTGCAACCGCCAGGCGATCAATCCTGGCTGATCTGAGCTTGAGATCATGATGAAGTCGGAGAAGTTCCTCATGAATTACTTCAATTTTTAGCTCACGAATGTGACCATCAATCTGGAAGAGAGTCTGCTTGTGCTCATGAACTTGCATGGCGGCATGAGACAGGCTGTTGTCAAGATCGTTCAGATCCGGGTTGGATTGGCCTTGAGCGAGAAACCAATGCGATGCGTGGGTGGCTATCTGTCGGCCAATATCTTCGGTTAACGCGTCAATTTGTTGGAGCACGGCTGACGCCTGCCAATGGAGTCGAATTATCTGGACCTTTCGATTGACACGCTCCGAGATCGCAAGGACAGTCTCATGGAATGCACTGACAGTAATGGACAGCTCTCTGTGGATGCGACTGAAGAGATTAAAGGTCATGGTCTGATAAGAATGATTATGTAAACTCGCGGGCCTGTCTACCGTTGACTGACTATCCCTGCAACTTCCGTCACTCATTCGTCTCTACTCTATCAATGTGGCTATGTCAACTCATTGCTCAGGCCATACGAGATACTCTGAATCGTGTCGGTTCGTTCTGTTTGGCGCAGCCATGTTCATCCTGATATTCGCCTGGTATGATGACTGCGTTCGGTGATGGATCAAACGGACGGCTACAGGAACCGAAATGGAAGTTTTGCCACTTTCTACGAAACACAACGAGCCCATCACAAAGGACCGTTTCCGGTCGAAAGACCGATTCCTGGCTGTTCGAGAAGCGTGGCTTAATCCTGCTAGTCTGCCGGAAGGTATTCCTGTAACGGTGATCGGCACAGTCACAGGTGAAACCACCAGACTGTTGATTGATCAACCACCTGATCGATTGGAGTTGGATCGCGGCTGAACGTCGAAGGGATCGGACCCCTTTCTACGATTTCTATGTGCCATCTTATGGCTGGTGCGGCTTTTATCCGTATGGTGCGTATGGAGGGACTTTGGGGGGCTATTGGGGAAGTCGAAGATTCTATGGCTGCAGTCCCCACATTGCGCTAGGGCCAAGTGCGCCTCCTCCACCGCCACCACGGAGTGTTCACCTGCGACGTCAGGGCAGATAGCGATGATGATTTTCCCTCATCCAGTGAGTGTGTGAGACAGTTGACTGAAATGGAAGAGTCCAACGCGCCCATGGAAACGATGCTTTCTCGCCGTGAAGTGATGACACTTCTTGCTACGACTGGAGGGATATGGCTGACGGAAGGCAGCCTGCTTCCCAAGCCGATGTTTGCCAGTGTGGCAGATCCTTCCTGTATCGTTCGGCCTGAGCAAACCGAAGGCCCCTATTTCGTCGATGAGCAATTAAACCGTATTGACATTCGCTCGGATCCAGCCACCGGGCAGGTTAAACTGGGCACACCGCTGACACTGATATTTCAGGTCATGCGTATCAGTGCGGGCGCATGTCGTCCCCTGTCTGGCGCTCTCATTGACATCTGGCACTGCGACGCCATGGGAGTCTATTCGGATGTGCAGGATCCGGGGTTCAACACGCTCGGGCAGAAGTTTTTGCGCGGATGCCAACTCACCGACGCAGGGGGGGCGACGCAATTCCTCACAATCTATCCCGGCTGGTACTCGATCAGAACTGTACACATTCATTTTAAGATTCGCTCCACACCGGAGACGAAGAAGAGCTTTGCGGTTATCTCGCAAGTGTACTTTCCCGATGAGCTCACCGATCAGGTTCATATGAGCCTTCCTTACTCTTCACGGGGACCCCGGCGTGTGAGAAACCGTCATGACCTCATCTTTCGAGACGGCGGGGACCGACTGATGGTGGCTCTTACGCCGAAGGCCGACGGGTATGCGGCCACCTTTTCAATCGGCCTCTGGATTCCATAAAACGACACGCCCGTGTCCTTCTCGGCTTTACCGCGGTAGCGTCTAGCGAATGCGAATGATAAGCTGCGGCAAGGAGGCAGTTATGCGTAAAGCCAAAATCGTCTGCACGATTGATCCAGTCAGTGTGTCACTGGCCATGCTGGGCCGTCTCATTGAACACGGCATGGATGCGGCACGGTTGAACTTTTCCTATGGACCCATGCCTCCCATGCCGGTGCGATCGCCGCGATCCGGAAGGCTGCTGAACGCCACCATGCGACCGTGGCCATCATTCAAGATCTGCAAGGTCCTAGAATACGAGTGGGCGCCCTCTCGAAAGATGGAGTCGAACTCAAAGTCGGCGAGTCGGTGCGATTACTGGTAGCACCAGCTTTGTTCGGAGAACGAGGCAGTACGCCGCAGGTGCGCGCCACATCCCCCCCCTGTTCAGGAATTGCCAGTTAACTACCCGTTTCTCGCTCGTGACGTGCAGCCCGGCGAGCGAATTTTGATCAACGACGGCCAGATTGAATTGCGTGTGACCCGTCTGACGGACTGCTCCGTCAACTGTACTGTAATCACTGGAGGTCGAGTTCTCTCGCACAAGGGCATAAATCTTTCCGATACCACTGTGAGTGCGCCTACACTGACAGAAAAGGATCGTGAAGACTTGCAGTTTGGTGTTGCGTAGGGGGTGGACTATATCGCCATTTCATTTGTGCGCGGACCTGAGGATGTCAGCGTGGCACGGGTCCTGATCGCTCAGCATGGCGGACATCAAGGGATTATCGCCAAGATCAAACGAGCTGAAGGCGTGGCTCAGTTGGATACAATTTGGGCCGAAGTAGACGGTGTGATGATCGCACGCGGAGATCTCGGTGTTGAAATGGGGCCGGAGGCCGTGCCGATGCTACAAAAACGGATTGTTGCAAAAGCCAACCGCTGCCGCCGGTTGGTTATCACTGCAACACAGATGCTGGAGTCCATGACCACCGCGCGGCGGCCGACAAGAGCCGAAGCTTCAGACGTGGCGAATGCCGTGTTCGACGGCACCGATGCCGTGATACTGTCCGCGGAAACAGCGATCGGCGCCCATCCGATCGAAACCCTCCAGGTGATGAATCGGATCATTCGAGCTGCCGAAGGGGAAGTCGAGCTCGAGGTGATCCGCAAGTGGTCTGCCGATATGGAACAGCTGCCTTTTCCGGACGCTATCTGCACCGCCGCATCAGCAGCGGCCAAAGCAATCGCCGCGAGTGTCGTGGTGGCTTTCAGCGAGCGGGGGACCACTGCCCGTCTGATTTCAAAACAACGGCCGACGGCGCCGATCGTCGCCTTTACCCCCTTCGAATCGGTCAAGAGGCAGATGGCGCTCTATTGGGGTGTGCACCCGTACACCATGGCCAAGATTGAGCACACGGAGGTACGTGTGGAGGAGGCAGAACGCCGGCTCAAAGCGGAAGGACTGTCCAGAGCAGGTGAAAAAATCGTGATCCTGTCCGGTACCAGGGTGGGACAACCAAGCGGCACAAATTTACTTAAGCTACATGAAGTACGGTGACCGGATCAAGATCCGTGGCGTACCCCCTCCTGGGAACGCTTGATCTGCATCTTTCCAATGGCTAAGCTGCATCAGCATCTTGAAAGTGTGGCATGCGCTATCTGCTCGGTCTGATACTCAAGCTTCTCGTCCTCAGCGGGGGAATGTCTTTTGCCGAATGGGTACCCCTTGGCGAGATCTATCAATCACCGGGGATCCGAACGATCTATATCGATTTGGCCTCAGTCCGGAAAGACGGCGCGCTGATCACGCTGGCGGTCCTGATCGACTGGAAGTCAATGCAGGGGAACCGCTCCCCCACCCGTTTTTTTTCAACGATTTTCACAAAACAAATCGATTGTTTAGAAAACCGAGTGCGCTCGTTGGCCGCGACCGACTTTTACGGTCGGATGGGGACTGGTGTTGCGACTCCAGGAATCGTATCTTCCCCTGGGAGCATATGGACGAAAATTGAGCCCAATAATCTGAGTCAAGGTGTGAGGGAAATGGTCTGCGGAGCACAGTAGCCTGTCTCTACGGCTTGACGTACGTAGCTAGCCATGCATCGACAGAGAAATCGATGTATGCCGAACGATCTGATACGAAACCAACAGGCTGCTGGTTGTGGTGTGTGTTTCCTGATTCGATGACGGATTGGTATCCGGCTCGGGACTTTTCTACCCTTGGCGATGTTTTTTTACACGCTCTTCTCGAAGCTATTGAAGCAAACTTGGCAGATAGTGCTGGATCTTGTGTGGTTCCAGCTGTGTGTCTCACAAGGAATCACGGATCTGTTCAATCATGGATAGCGGTTGTTAGCACTTTTCGGTCCGGGCAGTCAGGCGAATCTCCTCTGGCGGGTGTTCTGCCGGCGTGGTCGATGAAGAAGAAGTAAGGCCGTGGTACCAGTGGATAGCGGAGGAATCGCCGCTGCTGTCGCGGCCCTCCCACCCGCTCCGATCGTATATCCTGAAAGGCTATTCGTCTTCCGATTGCTCGAATAAAGAAAGTTTCTGTTCGACGAAACGGCGACACTGCTAGGCGCGACCCCTCCAAATCCTTCATCCCAGCCTCCATCTGGACAGTCGAATAGGAGCAGCAATCCCGGTAGAACCAACCACACCCACCTCCGTGTCGTAATCGTTGTCCTCTGCGTTAGAATGTTGTCCGGAGTCACAGTGCCCGTATCACATCATGGAAACAATATGTCAACTGGAGCTCTGTGTTTTTCATGGACTCGTGTTGCCTTGGGCTGGCACACTGTCCACTGACGCATACAGGACAGCCTTAAATCATGTCCCCCTCGCTCGTCATACTTGGTGCCGGCTATACCGCCCGCTTTGTCTTAGCTCACGCAGGGCTTCGATATACCCATGTTCTGGCAACTAGCCGGGATCCAGCTAGCCGTCTGAGTCATATCCCTTCCCACCAGCGTATGCGATTCGATCTGAAACAATCGGAAACGTGGAAGACGATTCCATCGGACGCCGATCTCCTCTGGTGCTTTCCCGCTACTCCCCTCCATCAGGTCCAGCAATTAGTACAAGCCCATGATCTTCGTTCGCATCGTGTCGTGATCCTCGGTAGCACGTCAGCCTACATGGAGGGGCATTCACTGGAGTATCCCCCACCCTGGATCGATGAGACAGCTCTGATTGCGGAAGAACAAGCTCGTGTGGAAGGCGAAGAATTCTTGAGGACCGCTTGCGGGGCAACTGTCCTTCGCGTTGCGGGGATTTATGGGCCTGGTCGGAACCCGCTTGACTGGATCAGGAAGGGGCGCGTGGGACCGTCACGCAAATACGTCAATCTCATTCATGCTGAAGATTTGGCTGAGATTTGCCTCACGGCACTCGAGCGAGGATTGCCTGGTGAGGTCTATAACGTCAGCGATGGGACACCACACACTTGGACGGAGATTTGTCGGAGAGCTCAGGACCATTGGGGGATTCAATCCCCTACACGAAGCGATGCTAACGGACCGGCTGGCAAACGGATCGCCAACGGGAAACTCCTTGCGCTGCTCCGGAGCGGTCATCGGCAATTGCGGTATCCCGATCTCTGGAGCGCCTTGGATCAACTTGCCGGGCCAACCCGTTAGCTTCTGAGGAGCACCATAACGGCCAGGCTGACCAGCAGATTGTTCATCGAGTGCGCGATGATGCCGGGGATAAGACTTCCCGTTTTCTCGTACATCCACGCCCACAAGAATCCACTCCAGAGTACACTCATAAAACTGATCAACCCGTACCCATGCGCGAGGGCGAAGATGCTCGCGCTCAGGAGCGCGGCCGGTACGAAGGATAATCGGTGGCGGAGAATGGCGTACAACAACCCCCGAAAGGCAATCTCTTCGAAAATGGGCGCAAATACCACATACTCCAGCAAACTGACCGTGAGCGCTAATCCTGATGCCCAGACAAGGTTGGGATCGAACCATTCTGTCCAATGATTGGCCAGATTCAGGGCATCGGCAGCCCGTCCCATCACCCATTCTCCCCACAATCCTGCCGCGACAACCGCGAAGACGGCACCGGTCAGCCGGCCAAGCTGCGCCCGTTTGAGGCGCAGACCGAACCCGCTTTGAAAATCGAGTCCAGCCGGTTTGAGCAAATGAATATAGGTCAGCGCCAGGAGAGGCAGATTAGCCAAAGGGATCACCAAGACTCGCAGCGATGCGTGGTCGATGAGAGGAAAGGTCAAAAAGGCGGCAGTAATGATGGCGCCCATGGCGCCACCACGCAGCAGAACGGCGGTGCCTGTACCAGCTGTCCAGGGCGGAGGAACTACCGGCTGATGCAGACGCATTGCATCTGGACGCCGGGACCGCCAGCACACCAGAGCGATGAGGATGGTCGAACCAACTATCAGGCACCCAACTTCGAACAACATCAGTCGATTCGATCGAGTGTGAATTCGGAGGCCCTGAACGTTGATCTGTCGCTCGACCGTGGCCAAGAGTGCGTGATCGTCAGTGCGCTGTGCCAGCCTGGATATCAGCCGGTTGTAAAACCACCCTGCTTTGAGCGTATCCGTCAGCGTCGTGTGCAACTCGATAGCCCGCTCACGCGATAAAGACTGTGTCCCATAGGCTGCCACTATCCATTGGCTGTAGAGCGGCATGGGCGTGTCGAGATCCCACCACCGAGCCGCCTGATCCAGTGCTTCCTGGACCTGTCCGGTTTCAGCCTCGAGGATCGCCAACCGCAGCTTGGCAGAGGGACTGTCTGTTGTGGCAGCGAGTTCTTGATACCATTGAATGGCCAAGAGGCGTTCTTTTTCACTGCTGCCCACCATCCATTCGCTTACGCGTTGCTGCCAGGCAGGTGAACGTTGCAGCCCATCCTGTGCCTCCATGATGCGGCTAACCATCAAGTCAAGTGCACGGTCCAGATCATCCAGCCGATCGAACTTTTCCCCTGTGGCGGAAAACCAAAGAATTGATCCTAGCGCGACAAGCAACAGTCCCGCCGAAATGACACTCACAAGTCTGGAAAAGCTGGACCCGAATGGCGTACGCGGATATCGAGTGCATAGCCATGTATTATCCGTCGCAGGACCTTGCTGCTGAGTCATTTGAACGATATGTTCCGCCATGTGAGACACTATAGCATGAGCCTTACGCCGCGCCATCCCCCTCAAAATGGCTACCCACTTTTGGAAAGTGGTGGGCAACCACATAGCCTCCCAGCCCGGACTTGGCTATACTCACAGGGCGCAACACAGGGAGTTTCTCGATGCTGCAAGATTTGAATCTTCCTCGGCGGCTCTTGCTCGGACCAGGACCGAGCCTGGTGCATCCCCGCGTGTTGCGCGCCATGGCCATGCCATTACTGGGGCACCTGGATCCAATCTTTCTCGGTCTCATGGATGACATTCAAACTCTGTTGCGGTGGCTGTTTGCAACCACCAATCCTTTTTCTATTGCAATCTCCGGCACCGGATCCGCCGGAATGGAAGCGGCAGTTGTTAATCTGATCGAACCTGGCGATGCCGTGATCGTCGGTATCAACGGTGTCTTTGGCGCACGGCTCGCTACACTGGTGGAACGGTGCGGAGGAAAAGCGATTCGTGTTGAGGCTCCATGGGGTCGGATCATCGAACCGGAGGCTATTGCGTCAGTCCTTCAGCGGTCAGGTCCGATGAAAGCCGTGGCCATGGTCCATGCGGAAACCTCGACCGGAGTCTGGCAACCAATTGAACCAGTGGGACGCCTGTGCCGTGACTACAATGCCTTGTTCATTGTCGATACGGTCACGTCGCTCGGTGGTGCCCCGGTTGAAGTCGATCAATGGGGGATCGATGCCTGTTACAGCGCGACACAGAAATGTCTTAGTTGCCCTCCGGGGTTAGCTCCCTTTACCTTGAGCGATCGCGCCGTGGCGGCCATCAAGAATCGCCGTACCCCCTGTCAAAGCTGGTATCTCGACATGGCGCTCGTCTCCGACTATTGGGCAGAGCAGACACGGGCGTATCACCACACCGCGCCCATCTCGATGCTCTATGCGCTCCGAGAAGCCCTGCGTCTAGTGGAGGAAGAAGGAATGGTGATCCGCCATGCCCGTCACCGGCTCAACAGCGATGCACTTATTGCTGGACTAATCGCCCTCGGGTTCGACCCGGTACCACTTTTAGATCAACGGCTGCCGATGCTCAGTTGTGTGTCGCTTCCGGCGTCGATCGATGACGCAGCGGTACGGGCGCGCCTGTTGACGACCTATGGCATAGAAATTGGAGGAGGCTTGGGACCATTAAAAGGCAAGGTCTGGCGGATTGGGCTCATGGGAGAGTCCAGTACTGAGGCCAACGTGCTGACCTTGTTGAATGCATTGGAAGAGATCGGCATTCAATCCGGTTGGCTCTCCACGCCGGGTGCTGCCTTGCAAGCGGCGGCTAGAGTCTACAGTTGTGCCGCCACGTCATGACGATCGCGATCCACCACACCCGTCTCATTGATGGCACTGGCGCAGTGCTCGATCGAGCCACCATCGTCGTGCACAATTCACAGATCGTGGCAACCGGTCCTAGCCGGTCGATCACTATCCCGAAAGGTGCCACACGTATCGATGGACGTGGGCTGACGGTCATGCCCGGGCTCATCGACTGCCATGTGCATCTGTGTTTAGGTGCCGAACCGGATGTTGTCGCGGCAGTCGAATCGGAAACACCGTTTTATACCCTGCTAAAGTCGTCGAAGCATGCGCGGACAACCGTGGAGGCTGGATTCACAACAGTGCGCGATGTCGGTTCGAGAGACCACTCCATCTTTACGCTGAAGCAGGCCATTGAGGCGGGGGTAGTACCGGGACCCCGCATCGTCGGCGCCGGCCTGGCTATTTGCATGATCGGCGGCCATGCGCGGTTCATCGGGCAAGAAGTCCAAGGCGTTGAACAGGTTCGACAGGCGGTCGCGGCGCAAATCGGTGCCGGAGCCGACGTCATTAAGGTGATCGCCTCCGGTGGTGTCTTGACCCCAGGCACGTCACCCGACGAAGCCCAGATGACGCAGGAAGAACTTCAGGCTGCCGTCGATGAAGCTCGGTGCGCCGGGAGAAAAGTTGCTGCCCATGCGCATGGCGCATCAGGCATGAAACACGCCATTCGTGCCGGCGTTCATTCCATCGAGCATGCCACGCTGATGGATGACGAAGCGGCGACTTTGTTTCAACGGTATGGTGTCTATATGGTCCCGACCCTCTCGGCTCTGGCCACAACGGCCGCGTGCCGGCGAGGGTGTGGCATTCCCGACAGCGCGCTTGACAAGGCCAAAGCGATGACGAAACGGCATCAAGCCAGCTTCAAGTTAGCCCACCGCTATGGTTTGCCGATTGCCATGGGGACCGATGCCGGGACACCATTTAACTTGCATGGCGACAATGCGCAGGAGCTTGAGCGCATGGTGGCATTGGGCATGACACCGATGGAGGCGATTGTTGCATCGACTGCCGAAGCCGCCAGATTAATTGGCCTACAGGACAAAATCGGGACGATTGCACGAGGCTACGAGGCAGATCTGGTCCTCTTCGAAGGCAACGTGCTTGCCCATATCGATTGGTTGTTGGATAAGCGCCGTATTGCAGGGGTGATGCGGGCTGGTGTGTTTGTCGCAGGGCCTTTGTCTCGACAAGTCTAATCGACGGTAGCCAGGACCCGCCCCTAACCGTTGACACCAAGAGCTCTAGATCGCTACTGCTTGATCGAGCGTTTGAGTTTCCTTTCGACACTCGCCACTTTGCTTTGTAGCCTGCCTGTATGACCTTTGCGAAAATCCACCTTGATTGTGCAGGAGATCCGATTGCAATCCTTCTTCATTCGTTCATAACACTGTGTCACCACCCCGATCACTTCATCCCACTCCCCTTCCAAGACGGTTCCCATGGGATTTAGCCGGTAGGACACTCCGCTCGTATCGATAATGTCGAGCGACCGCGCCACGTACTTACCGACACTCTCTCCCTTGCCCAATGGCGTCATACTGAATTCCAATAAAACCATCTTCGGCCTCCCAATCTCTTGTGCCTCACGTTTCTCGCTTCGCGACTGATGCGTTCTTTGCCGCCCACACCTTCGGGTACTGCACTTTGCCCAAGAGGCGGAATCCATCTAACGCTTCGCGCAATAAGGCTCGCCGCTTGTCGGCATCCGGCTCAGTACTCTTCGCCTGTTCCCGTAGTTCTCCAAGCCAGTCGACAAAAGCGGCAAATTCACCGTCCAGAATGCGTTCGAGATCCTCTTTCATGAACCCGGATAAGGCCGGCGCCACTCCGCTAGTGCTGATTGCGACACGGGCATGACCGGACGCCACCACAGCTGGCATCGTCACGCTGGAGGCTTCGGGGAAGTCCACTGACCACGCAAGGATACCCTTCTCTTTTGCCTTGGCGAGCAACAGTCTGGCAAAATCACGATCTCCTCGGATGGTATTTAGTACTAGGATCGTATGGTCAAGATCGGCGTCGCGGAAATGGCGCCCACGATGAATGACCTTCCCCGAGGCGGCCAGTTCGCGCAACGGTTCGTTGAGGCCAGGGCTGATCACCGTGACACGCGCGCCGGATGCGAGCAACCGCTCCGTTTTCTCGGATGCCTCTTCGTCTCCGCCGATGACCAAAACAGTCCACCCTTTCACATCCAACACCAATGGAAAACCAGAATTCGCTGCCATGATGCCTTCCTCCACGCCCATTTACGCACGACAACCTGTCGTATCATACAATAGAGATTTCGACAGGGTAAACCCTACCTCCCCTTTTCATCGCCTCATCGCTATAATACCTGCCAATCCGCTAGGCGTATACTAATGAGCCGATCAGCTATATCTGTTCTTTTTATTGGGATCGCGTTGTGAGGGGAAGGCGGCAGGAGCGCAACTCGTTAGTGCATAATACTTGATGCTCAGCACTCAATACTATGGTTCAGCCGGATCTGCATCCAGTTCCACGTTCCAGTAGAGATAATCCCGCCAGCTCTCCGGCGTATTGCGGATGCCAATGGTGATCGTAATAACAGGACTCCACCGTGGCTTCACCGGACGTTTCTTCAATCTCATCCCGGCTTCATCCGGTGTACGGCCGCTTTTCTTGTTGTTGCACCGCCAACAGGCGGTCACAATGTTTTCCCACGTCTTCCTTCCCCCCTTCGCAATGGGCACCACGTGATCAAACGTGAGTTCTTCCGTCCGGAACCGAAGATTGCAATACTGGCAGGCGTAACCGTCTCGCGTGAAAATATTGATGCGGGAAAACTTAACCGCGCGGTGGCTGTCCTTCAGGCGCACCAACTTGAGCAGCCGCATGACTGCCGGGAGCTTGATCGTTAGGGAGATCCCGTGAATCTCACGGTCGTAGACTTCGAGAACTTCGACTTTGCCTTGCCAGAGGAGCGCGATCGCTTTTTGCCAATGGACAACCCGGAGAGGTTCATACGTCGAATTGAGGAGGAGAGTCATTTCCATGCGATACCCTCATATCTAATCGCGCCTCCATACGAGAGGAGACCGTTTGATGTGCCGGAACATGCTCTACTATGTCTATGCCATAAGGCTTTCCTGAAATCAAGCAAGGAGGCGGCTCTGACCAATCAGCGCTCGGTACTACAAATGGGAGGTGGTAGTTGATGAATGAGTTTGTGACCGTGGCTCGTGTAAGCGATATTCCGCCAGGGACGGGACGTACCGTGGAGGTTCATGGGGTCTGGATTGCCCTCTTCAACGTCGATGGAACGTTTTTCGCTATCGACAATACGTGCCCTCATGCCGGGGGTCCCCTAGGCGAAGGTACGCTACAAGGGGCTGTCGTTGAGTGTCCCTGGCACGGCTGGAAATTTAGTGTAGCGTCTGGTCAGCGAGAGGGCAACCCGAATTTTGAAGTGCCTTGCTGCCAAGTCCGGATTGAGGATGAACACGTTCAGATCGCCCTCCCACCAGGCCTGCTTGCCTCGTGATCATATCAGCTGAACCTAGGAACTACTGAGATATTCGACTGATCGGAGTCAGGCTCTTTCGGTGTTACACCATCGGCAGGGAGCGACGCTGCGTTGACTTTTTTGCGGCCTAGATGGGCATGCCAGATGTATTCCCGCTCGAACCACTGGCCTCGGACACTTTGATCTCGCAGCTGTACACGAATCTCGTAGATGTCGCCTTCAACGTGTGCGACTCGCCAGTCGCCGAGCCGCACTCCCTGCCCGCGATCCTTCATCGAGCGCACGTGTTCGTTCATCGCATCGAGAATCGTGGCAGCTCCAATCGCGGGGGCGGATTGTACTAGCGTCAACGCTTCGGTCTCCCATTTGTCCATGGTCGCCGACTTAATTTTCGGCAAACCAGTCCAGGTGTAATACAACGCACCAAGGATGAGGATGGACAGCGCAACAATTTGGATAACTCGAACCACGAAACCTCACGCCGTAGTGTGTGCTTCAGGGATGCCGCCATTTCAATATCAGACGCTTGGCCCCGCTGGGTTCAAGGACAAGACGGTAGCCCGTCGGCATCTTAGGAAGGGCCATCATCTTCTGTCAACGGACGAGAATGGGAGGCCACCGCTTGTCTGTCCAAAAGGCGATATGCTAGAAGTAGTCCAGCACACGTAAACGATCGAGTTGCCATGAGCTGCACGGATGAAGTTTTTTTTATACGCTGATCAACTTAACCCTACCCAGCTCAAGCGGCGCGCCCCAGAACACAAGTTTCTGTATCTCGCCACATTGACGGACCATACCATTAATTTCTGCCGCTGGTCGTCACAATGGCGCTGCGGATTGGCCAGCATCGTCCCGTCGCCCGGTGAGCAGGTCTGGGGCGGCGTCTTTGAGCTGACCGACGAAGACCTGACCATCATGGATGAGTTTGAGCAGGATGTTCCGCAAGGGGCCTACCGACATCTGCAAGTCAATGTGGTGACGCCTATTGGTGAGAAAGAGCTGGTGACGACGTACGCCGCTAATCCCATCGGCAAATTCAAGCCCAAGGATCACTATCTGGAGTGGGTCCTGAAGGGAGTCAAACAGTGGGCCTTACCGGAGGAATGTCGTAAGGAATGGGAAGCCTACCGGCCAAAATGAAACAGCGATCAGCTTTCAGCAATCATCCTCACAACCGACAGCTGACAGTTGATGACTGACAGCTTCTAGCGAAGGAGTTCACATGCCAAAGCCAAAATATCACATTCTGGTGTGCACCAATTCACGGCCTCCGGGCCATCCCAAGCCTTCGTGCGGGTCGGCAGGAGCTGGACAGCTGCTGATGGCCTTTAATATGGGGTTGATGCAGCGGGCGGTTCCACCAGGTCAAGTGCTGATCAGTGCAACCGGGTGTCTTGGTCCCTGCGAACAGGGGCCGACCGTCGTTGTCTATCCGGATAATATTTGGTACTCCAAAGTGACAGAAGCGGATGTAGCCACCATCCTCGATGAACATGTCGAGAAAGGTACCCCACCCTCAAAGCTTAACCCGGATGCGGTATGGAAATAACAATCTCAATGTGCTTCCGGCTGTCAGCAGTCAGGTTCTGAGCGAGCTGAAGGCTGACAGCGGTAAGTTGACAGGTAATTTTCATGGGCACACACGATGAGCACAAATCTGCCACCCCCAAGTCGATCGGATGCGCCGTTATCACTTGCAGTGGACACACGGATATCTGATAGCGATGTCAGCGGGCAGCTGATCCAGCGGTTGCCGAAGGAACAGAGGCACTCCGTGGCTTCCTATCACGTGGTCAAAGATGACCCCTCGCTCATTCAACTGCAGATCGCCCTCGCTACGATCAATCCGGTAGTTTAGGCCATCATGATGAGCGAGGGAACTGACATTACGAAGCGAGATTCAACCTTTGAATCCGTGGATGCAATGCTCGAAAAGTGGCTGGAGAGGTTCGGCCAATTCTTCCGCATGCTGTCCTATCAGGAGATCGGCTCAGTCGCCATCATGACGCGCGCCA